>NZ_JAQREI010000021.1:0-63709 GCF_028599215.1 Pseudoalteromonas sp. Angola-30 | reverse complement strand
ATATTAGCGGTATTACCGGGTAAGTTTACAGTGGCAGTATATTCACCAGGGCTTAATGAATTTGGTAACTCGGTGGCGGGGATAGCAGCATTAGAGCTGCTATCTAAAAAGCTCGATATTTCGATTTTCTAAAATACCGCAATAGGGAGCACGCACAGTTCCCTATTTATTGATCCCAGTACACTTGCTCTAGGCAGTCTTCGCGCTCTGGTAACCCACGTGATAAACGTGGAGAGTGCTGTACTAATACCTCGTAACTTGCGCGGTTAGCGTACTTACTAATTTGTGCAAGAGAAGAGTAGGTAATGGCCTTTTGTTCGTGTTTTGCTGAGTTAGCGACATTTAACTTATGATAAACGTTTGCTGATAAATCGTGTAACACGGCAGCCAACGCACAATCGCCAGCACCATTGGTGTTTTTGATTGAATCAGGCCCACCCATGAATGGCGCCGTATGGCTATACGCTTTTATCGGTTTTTCGCAATCGGATTTTTTCATTGCACGAGAAAACTCATAGCGATTAAAATCGGCAATGGCACCTGGTAATAATGGGTACTCGGTTGCACGTTTAAAGCTCTCATCAACGTAACCGGCCATAAATAAGCCTTTTTCGCCAGCGGTACAAATAACTAAGTCTACCCAGTCAAGTGCTTTGTCTGCAGCTAATAATGGGTCTTCAAAGCCAGTAATTGCTAGCCCTTCTTCTTCGTTCATGGCAAGTATATCGACATGCTCGTTTACAAAGTTAGCCCACCAGGTTGGATCTTGCTCAATTAAAAACTTAGTGCCGAGTGTTAAAACTACCGGTACACCTGCATCGTTAGCGTATTTAACTGCTTGCATGGTTGCTTCAGTCATTGTTTCATCACCCTGTGTACGCATTAGGTAGGCGCTGATCACAAGTGCTGATGACTGCTCAATTAAGTGTTTATCGATAGACTCAGGCTTTAAGTGATTCATTAAACCGGCGCTAATTGCGAATGTACGCTCGCCTGTTTCATCAATTAAGGTAAAACAACGGCCAATAGGACCATCTACTGGTTGTAAATAGTCTAAATCAACGCGGCTTGATGTGTTACATAAAAAGCGGTAGGCATAGCTGCCAATTTTTATGTTTTCACTCATAACACCGAGCAATACTGAACGGTCATCTGCAAGTACAGAGTAGTTATGCATTGTGTTACCAATGGTGCCACCGGCAAATTCGTAATCAACCATGTCGTTTAGTTTTAAACGGTCGTAAAGTGCGTTAGTAATATCGCTATCAATAACTTGCGACATTCCTCGGCGAAGTTGAAACTCGTCTAAAAAAGCCTGATCGACTTTGGCTTCAATATCAACAACGATCTGATCGATACCCGTAATATAGCTACGTTGTAATCGCTCAGTTGCGTTTAGCTGATTAGTAAGTGGATCTTTAGCTTCCACTGGAAAATAATGTTTATGTCTGCGGCGTCCAGGAAATTTCATTTGCTACCTGTGTTGTGAGCTAAATAAAAAAAGCGTGAGATTATAGCGTAAATCACACTCTATGAGCCACGATAAACCACATTATTTTGTTTTATTTTTGCAATAATTTAATCAATTACGCATTTTAAACAGGCAAGTTGATATAATACCGAAAGAAAATTTATTTAAAGTAAGCACTATGAACGATCTTAAAAGCGATGAGTATTGGATGGAGCAGGCATTAGTTTATGCCAATAAGGCGCAGCAATTGGGCGAAATTCCGGTAGGAGCTGTCCTTGTGAAAGATAACACGCTTATTGCAGCAGGTTATAATCGTTCAATTACTGATAACGATCCCTCTGCGCACGCTGAAATGATTGCAGTTCGTGAAGGAGGAAGAGCTTTAAATAATTACCGTTTAATTGATTGCACTTTGTACGTTACGTTAGAGCCATGCTCTATGTGTGCCGGGCTGTTAGTGCATAGCAGAATAAAGCGCCTTGTGTACGGTGCGCCTGATGCTAAAACAGGCTCGGCTGGATCTATTATGAACTTATTGCAAGAGCCGAGGCTGAACCATCAGGTAGAGGTATTAGGTGGGGTGCTTGGTCAAACCTGTGGGAGTACTATTTCGGCGTTTTTTAAACAACGCCGAGAACAAATTAAAGCGGCTAAAAAAGCAGCTCGTCAAATTAGTGACTAGTTAGCCTTATCTGAATCTACTTCTATCATTTGCTGCATCGCAAACATGCGACGACGCCAAATAATTTTTTTATGTAAGTTACGTAGCATAATACGACGTCTGGTGGCTGTTGAATGAATAATATTGCGTTTTAGTTTTTGCGTGCGTCTACGTTTTAGCATGTGTTCTCCTAATGCGTGAGAGTGAGAAAGGCACAAGATATATATTAAAAATCAGGTAAATATACTATAAACACACATTAGTGATCATTTCATGACAAGTAAACAGATTTTTAATTTAGTTACTAGAGTGGTTAGGCCTGAAGGGGAAATTAGCGCCTGTTAAAACGAGGAAAGAATCGTTTAATGCCCACATTTTAATGTTTCACAGGCCTGAATAGCCCATTTAAAAACGTAAATATAAACGCTTTACTGAGACTGCTGCGTGTTATTTTCACCTTGCTTACTTTTTTCTTCAGGTGAAAGCGAAGGGGTAGGTTCGGTTTTATCGTTGTTTATACGCTCTTTGCTTGGTTGAGCTGCTTTTTCAACTTCAGGTGCTTCAGGTTCTGATTCAGGTTCTGGCTCTAGGGCATTATTTTCATCAAGCCATACAAGTGCATCGTAATACCTGCGAATGTTATCAACATATTTTACCGCAACATCGCCACGCGCATAGCCGTAACGGGTTTTACGGTAATAACGTTTTTTGATTAAAAGTGGTAATCGCTTTTTAACATCGGCCCATTTATCAGGGCTCGCCCCTTGTTGTTCGGTAATAATGCGCGCGTCGTTAACGTGCCCCCAACCTACATTATAGGCTGCCAGTGCAAGCCAAGTTCTATCGGGCTGCGGGATTCTATCGGGGATGCGTTTAACGAGCTTAGCTAAGTATTTAGCTCCGCCACGGATGTTTTGCTCTGGCTCTAACCTATTTGTTACGCCCACTTGTTTAGCGGTACTGCGTGTCAGCATCATAATGCCTCTTACACCTGTAGGCGATTTAGCGCGAGGGTTCCACATAGATTCTTGGTAGCTAAGCGCAGCAAGTAAGCGCCAGTCAAGGCTACCTGCATATTGCTCAAACCAAGGCCTGTAAGTGGGGAGTGTTTCTTTTATAGCTTCTATGTATGCAAGCGTATTAACGTAGTTAAACTGGCGTACGTGCCCAAAGTACTTTTCTTCGAGCACATACAGCTGGTTACTTTGTTTTACGTCACCAAAAAAGGGCACTAGCAGTGCATAAAGCGAATCATCTTGTGATTTATTAAGGATCCAAGCTATGGGGTCATTTCGGGTAACTGAAAAGCCAATACTTAAATTTGGGTGGTAGCGTCTAAACAGCGAAAGCGTGTGTGAGTCGGCGAGGGTGTAATCTATTTCGCCATCGATAACGGCTTGTAAAAGCTCCTCTTCATCGAGTTCTTCGGTTTCTTGCCAAGTTAAATCTGGGTTACTCTTTTTTATTTTTTGTAAGGTTAAAGAGTGGCTACTTTTGGCTATAACTGTAAAGTTTCCATCAAGGTCGTCAAATTCACGTGGGCGAACTCGACCTTGTTTATAAACCAACTTTTGGCTAATTGTTCTGTAAGTGGGGCCATAGCGGTATTGCTGTGCACGCACTTTGTTGTAGGTAAGTCCTGAGGCTATTAAGTCTAAATCGCCGCTTTCAAGGCGCTCAAACATATCGGATAAATTAAAAAACGGTACTATTTCTAGTTCAACACCTAGGTAGTCGGCAAAAGCTTGAGATAGCTCGTATTCAAAACCTTGCTCGCCTTGCACGGCTTGGTAGTAGTTGCTGGCACTGGCAAGGGTACCTACACGTATTTTATTTTGTGCTTTAATTTGGGCAAGTTGAGTTTGTTGCTCCTGCATATTACACGCACACAACAACATAACTAAAGTGATGATAATTATTAGCTTTTCTTTCAACATTAACCGCCCCATAAAGCTCATACCCCGTTATACCAAAACTTCACTATGGCGTCACTTAGCGTTTAGCTTTTATTGGTAAATTTGCTGCTGTTTATATAAATAAAAAGTTAATTTTCTGAAAAGCGCAATTTGGAGTTAAAACTCGGTGCTACATAGACTATAATGCCCGCCTAAAATATCGTTCAATCCCTAACCCCGGATGAAATTATCTATGTTGATCCTTCGTGGTGCACCAGCACTTTCAGAGTTCAGAGTTAATAAAATTTTAGCGCGTTGCAAACTATCGCAACTTCCAGTCACCAATGTATATGCCGAGTATGCACATTTTGCCGATTTAACCTCGCCTTTGAGTGTTGATGAGCAAACAAAGCTTGAAAAACTACTTACTTACGGTCCAACTATTGCCGAGCATACCCCAGCTGGCACACTTATTTTAGTTACCCCTCGCCCTGGCACCATTTCACCATGGGCATCTAAAGCAACCGACATAGCGCATAACTGTGGCCTTAAACAGGTTCACCGTGTTGAGCGTGGTATTGCTTATTACGTAGAAGGTGAACTAAGTGCAGATCAGCTTGCTCAAGTAACGGCGTTATTACACGACCGTATGACTGAGGCAACGCATAGCGAACTTGCTTCTGCAGCGCAGTTATTCCGCAATGATTCGCCTCGCGAAATGTCATCAGTTGACATTTTAGGTGGCGGGCGCGAAGCATTGGCTGCGGCAAACGTTGAACAAGGTTTTGCGCTTGCTGATGACGAGATAGACTACTTAGTAGAAAACTTTAAAAAGTTAGGCCGTAACCCTAACGACATAGAGCTATTTATGTTTGCCCAAGCAAACTCAGAGCATTGCCGTCATAAAATATTTAATGCTGATTGGACAATTGATGGTATTGAGCAGCCTAAATCGCTGTTTAAAATGATCAAAAATACATTTGAGCACAATCCTGAAAATGTGCTGTCGGCGTACAAAGATAACGCAGCAGTAATGAAGGGATCAAAAGCGGGCCGTTTCTTCCCGAATGCGCAAGGTGAATATGCGTATCATCAAGAAGACATAGAAATTTTAATGAAGGTAGAAACCCATAACCACCCAACAGCTATAGCACCATTTTCTGGTGCGGCTACAGGCTCAGGTGGTGAAATTCGCGATGAAGGCGCAACAGGCCGCGGCTCTAAGCCAAAAGCGGGTTTAGTTGGTTTTACTGTTTCTAACTTACGTATTCCGGGTTACGAACAACCGTGGGAAAGCGACTTTGGTAAACCTAACCGTATCGTAAATGCGCTTGATATTATGATGGACGGCCCTTTAGGCGGCGCGGCATTTAATAATGAGTTTGGACGTCCTAACTTATTAGGTTACTTTCGTACCTACGAAGAAAAAGTAACAAGTCACAATGGTGAAGAGGTGCGTGGTTACCACAAGCCTATTATGCTTGCCGGTGGTTTAGGTAATATTCGTGCTGATCATGTTCAAAAAGGGGATATTCCAGTCGGTGCAAAACTTATTGCACTAGGTGGCCCTGCAATGAACATTGGCTTAGGCGGCGGTGCAGCATCAAGCATGGCATCGGGCCAATCAAACGAAGATTTAGATTTTGCTTCTGTACAGCGTGAAAACCCAGAAATGGAACGCCGTTGCCAAGAAGTGATCGATAAGTGTTGGCAACTAGGGGATGAAAACCCAATTGCGTTTATACATGATGTAGGCGCCGGTGGTTTATCTAATGCGTTTCCTGAGCTTGTAGATGATGGTGGCCGTGGTGGTAAATTCCAACTACGTGATATTCCTAACGATGAGCCGGGCATGGCTCCACACGAAATTTGGTGTAACGAATCGCAAGAACGTTATGTACTGGCTGTTGCTGTTGAAGATTTTGATCGCTTTGAAGCCATTTGTAAGCGCGAACGTGCGCAGTACGCAGTAATAGGTGAAGCCACAGAAGAGCGCCACTTAACTGTTGCCGACAGCCACTTTGATAACAGCCCTGTTGATTTGCCGCTTGATGTATTATTAGGTAAAGCACCTAAAATGCATCGCGATGTAACTTCAAAGCAAGTTACCGGTAAGGCAATTGATGCAGAGTCGATTGATATAGCCGAGGCTGCTCAGCGTTTACTGCGCTTACCTACCATTGCAGAAAAAACATTCTTAATTACCATTGGCGATCGCTCGGTTACCGGTTTAGTAGCACGGGATCAAATGGTAGGCCCTTGGCAAGTACCTGTGGCTAACTGTGCAGTTACCGCAGCAACGTACGACACTTACCACGGTGAAGCTATGTCACTGGGTGAGCGCACGCCGGCAGCACTATTAAATTACGGTGCATCGGCGCGTTTAGCCGTGGCAGAGTCACTAACCAATATTGCCTGTGCCAACATTGGTAGCCTAGAGAACATTAAGCTATCGGCTAATTGGATGGCTGCAGCAGGTCACCCTGGTGAAGACGCCGGCCTTTACGAAGCTGTAAAAGCGGTAGGCGAAGAGCTTTGTCCTGCGCTTGGTTTAACTATACCTGTAGGTAAAGATTCTATGTCGATGAAAACGACATGGAAAAACGAGGATGATAGTGCTGAGCAATCAGTTACTTCTCCGTTATCACTTATTATTACTGCCTTTGGTCGTGTTGACGACGTGCGTAAAACAGTGACTCCGCAGTTACGTACAGATAAAGGCGATACATCACTTATTTTAGTTGACTTAGGCGCGGGTAAAAACCGACTGGGCGCATCAAGCCTTGCACAGGTTTACAAGCAGCTTGGTGATGTAACTCCAGATGTTGACAGCCCTGAGCTACTGAAAGGCTTTTACAATGCCATGCAAGCACTTGTCACTGATAGCAAGCTACTTGCTTATCATGACCGCTCAGACGGTGGTTTATTTACTACTGTAACTGAAATGGCATTTGCTGGGCACACCGGTGTGACTGTTGATTTAGCTGGGTTAACCGGGACAGACCTAGAAGCCCTTTATAACGAAGAGCTTGGCGCGGTAATTCAAGTTGCTAACAGCGATTTAGATGCCGTAAATGCTGTATTTGAGCAGCACGGTGTTGCTGCAATTAGCCACGTGATTGGCTCGCTTAATAGCGACGATAGCATTGTATTTAACCGTGGTGAGCAAACTGTACTTAATCATACTCGTACTGAATTACGTACTATTTGGGCCGAAACAACGTACCAAATGCAAGCACGTCGTGATAACCCTGATTGTGCTAAGCAAGAGTTTGATGCCAAGTTTGATGCAAAAGATCCAGGCTTAAATGTAAAACTTAACTTTGACTTAAACGAAGATATAGCCGCACCGTACATTGCAACGGGCGCTAAGCCGCAAATGGCTATTTTACGTGAGCAAGGCGTTAACTCGCATTTAGAAATGGCTGCTGCGTTTAACCGTGCTGGTTTTGCCGCTGTTGATGTACACATGAGCGATATCCTCGAAGGGCGTTTAACCCTTGAGCAATTTAAAGGCTTAGTGGCATGTGGTGGTTTCTCTTATGGTGACGTATTAGGCGCCGGTGAAGGCTGGGCTAAGTCTATATTGTTTAACGATATGGCACGCGAACAGTTCCAAAACTTCTTCCACCGTGAAGACACCTTTAGTTTAGGTGTGTGTAATGGTTGTCAAATGTTATCAACATTGAAAGAGTTAATTCCGGGTACTGAGCATTGGCCTCGTTTTGTAACAAATAAGTCAGAGCGTTTTGAAGCACGCTTTAGCTTAGTTGAAATACAAGAAAACCCGTCTGTGTTCTTTAATGGAATGGCTGGGTCGCGTATGCCAATTGCTGTATCTCATGGTGAAGGCCATGCTGAGTTTGCAAACGATGCTGCCACTAAAGCTGCGCTTGAAAGCGGCACTGTTGCGGTTAAATTTGTAGATAACTATGGTAATCCAACAACGCAATATCCGGCTAACCCGAATGGTTCACCAGAGGGTATTACCGGTATTACCTCTACTGATGGCCGTGCCACTGTAATGATGCCGCACCCTGAGCGTGTATTCCGCGCTGTTGCTAACTCGTGGCACCCAGATGAGTGGAAAGAGGATAGCCCATGGATGCGTATGTTCCGCAACGCACGTAAAAATGTAGGTTAAAAACGACATATACAAGTTAGATTCATAATCTAGCTGTAAAATAAAAAAGGCTGCACTGTGCAGCCTTTTTTGATTGCGTAGATTTAAAATTACGATAGTTTGTAAAGTATAAATAAAAGCTTATAAGGACAGTATGTTAAAGCGCGTTGGTTTAATTATGGGGGCTGTATTGCTAAGTATAGTTTTGCTTGGCTATGTATTTCGTTTGCCACTATTACAATGGGCTGTAGCGCCTGAACTTGAAAAAGCAGGTGTTACCTTAAGCTGCTTAGATTTTTCGCTTACGAGTAAGTTAAATGTGCACGTACAAAAAGCCTGTTTAAGTTACCAAAATCAAGAGCTTGCTCTTACAGGTATTACTGCTAATACCAAGCATGTTAAAGTTAAACACGCAGTACTTAATGTAAATCCATTTCCTCAAAGTAGTAAAACAAGCACTGCTGCCACAATTTTAGATTTAGCGCTTCCTGAAAAAAGGCCAACAATTACAGTTGAGCATTTAACTATACACAGTGCGCTTTTAAAGCGCCCGCTAATGCTAAATATCACCGAGCCCACGCTTAACCAGTTTGTAGTCAATGGTGATTTAAACGCAAGCGCAACGCTATACAATAATAAGGTACAAGGGCAGCTTAAAATAAATGATGGATTATTGAAGCAACTACTTAAAACAGATAATGAGTTATTAAGTGGACTTAGCTTTAATACAGCGCAGGCATTTAGCTTTAACGGGGTAGAGGCAAGCCTTAGTGGTGATTTACAAGCCCAGTATGACTATAAAATACAAAGCTGCGATATAACAAACAGCTCCAAAGGTGTGCTAAGTGCTACCTATATTTTAAATAGCCAAAACCTTGAGCTTGACCCAAGCAAGCTTAAAAACAATGTAAAACTTAGTAATAACTGCCAATCTCTTATTCCTGAAAGTGCCTACAAGTCATTTGCTGTAAAGCAGCTTCCACTTAATTGGCAATGGGCTTTAGCTAAACCAATTAACTTTGCACATAACAACCTAACCTTACCGTTAATAACGCTCAAAAGCGCAGAGCAAGCCAAGCAAAATATAGATATAACGTTTACAGATACGTTTATAAATACTGCTGCACCGTTACAAAGCGCCCGCACACAGCTAAAGGCACAGCTACATACGGATGAAATAGACGCTATAACGCTAAATACGCAGCTTAAAAACGCTCAATTAAGCGGTAATTACGATATTGCCCTTACCGCTTTGCCTGAATTTTTACCGGCTGAGGCTAATAATATTAAAGCCAAGGGGGACTTTACAGTCACTCAACTTATTGACTTTAAGCCCGAAGGTAGCGCACGTATTGAGTTTAGCGTTGATAGCGCAGCTGCTTATGGCAGCGCTCTTAACGGCTACACAGGTAACCTTGAAGCAAGTATGAATGAAAAGCTCGATGCAAAAGTAACGCTTAAAAGTAAGCTTAAAAGCGTGCAATACAGCGAGTATAAACTTACTGGTATTAATAACACCCTTAATGCAAGAGCAAACTTAGGTGTGGGTGAGTTATTTGCTCACTTAAATGCAAACACCCAAATAAATACACTCATTAGTCCAAATATCGATTTAAATACAATAAACGTAACGTCAACCGGGCTGCAAAGTCGCGCGCTTAAAGCGTCTCATCATGTATTTGTAAATGGTGTTGAGCTGGTGGCCAATCATCATGTTTCAAAGGTAGCGCATCCGTTTGAAGTGATTATACCGCAGCAAAGTGTGCTTTCGTTAAATTCAATCGTTAGCCAATTTGAGCCGTTAGCTCAGCTAACCCAAGGAAAATTGGGTGGGCGTATAAGTGGTGATGTGAATTTACAAAAAGCAAATTTTACTTTAACGATGACTGATACCAGTGCACTGTATAACGACTACTTAGCTAATCAATTTAGTATGCAGCTAGGTGGGCAGTACGATTCAGGGCAGCTTAATGTTGCCCCTACTACCTTTAATCTTAATGAATTACGTGCAGGCGCTGTAGTTAAAAGTATCACTGGTAATATTAAAGTGGTTAATAATAGCGCGCAGGCCTTTGATGTTGAAGGCGATATTTTTGGTGGTAAATTTTCTTTAGATAAATACACGCTTTTAAAGCAGCAGCAAACAGCTAATGTTACGTTTGAAAATGTTGATGCCAGTAAATTAATAACGCTTGACGATAAGTCGGGTATTACCCTGACAGGTAGGCTAAAAGGGTCGTTGCCGTTTTATTTTGATGACACAGGGGTTGAGGTAAAAAATGGCAGCCTAACCAATCAAGGCCAAGGGAAGCTTATTATTAGTAATAACGAAGCGTTTGACGCTGTTATGCGCCAGCAACAAGAGTTACAACCTGTGCTTGGGTTGCTCAAAAACCTTGATATACAAAAGCTTAATAGTACAGTAGCACTTAAAAGTGATGGCTGGTTAAACTTAGGTGTTAACTTACAAGGCTTTAATGAGCCAGAGCAGCAACAAGTTAACTTTAATTATAATCACGAAGAAAATGTGTTTACGTTGCTAAGAGCGCTTAGACTGAGCGACGAAATAACGCAAAAAGTTGAGCAGCAATACTCTAAAAAAGGAAACTAATGATGAAAAATTTGTTGAGCATTAAGGCCGTTATTGCACTTGCTGCTATTAGCGCTTTAAGCGCATGTACCCACAGAGTAGAGGTGGCAGCGAAAGAGCCGATAACGATCAATCTAAATGTAAAAGTAGATCACGAAATTAGAGTAAAAGTTGATAAAGAACTCGATAACTTATTCAGTGACGACAGTGAATTATTTTAGGAGCTAAATGATGACTATAAAAAATAAATTAAGTATTGCCACTCTAGCAAGTGCGGTATGTTTGTCGTTTTCGGCGTGGGCTATTAGTTTAGATGATGCTAAAAACCAAGGCTTAGTGGGTGAAGATAGCTCAGGTTACTTAGGGCTTGTGGTACAAAACAGCGAGGCAAAAGCCGTGGTTGAAGAAATTAACGCTAAACGTAAAGCACAGTATTTAAAGCTGGCTAAAAAGAACGATTTATCGCTGGCACAAGTAGAAGCACTCGCAGCAGCTAAAACAATCGAAAAGACCAAAAGTGGCCACTATATTGAAGTGAATGGTAACTGGGTTAAAAAGTAATACAAGCAGCTAAACATATTACGTAAAAACCGAGCGTTTAGGCGCTCGGTTTTTTTATATTTGCTAAAAGTTGCTGCCAAAAGTCGAATCCTTTGCGCCTTGCAAGCTTTATGTTGTGCTCTGGTATAGATTCAGGCTCGTTATAGTTATCAAGCGCTTCGCTCATACTCAGTTCGCGAATTAAATGCAGTGTAGGGTAGGGGGCTCGGTTAGTGTAGTTTGCCGCATCATCTTCATCGCTGTCTGCAAACACGTAATCGGGATGAAAATTAGCAATTTGGTATTTACCTTCAAACCCTTGCGCTACCAGTAAGGCATTGGCTAAATCGACTAAATCTAAAAAGTCTTCAAAATCGCTAAAGCCGTTATCAAACAGTATTAATGTGGTTTCGCGCTCTGGATTTTGATCAAGCTGCACACACTGCTCTAGCATGTCCATTACAGCGTCATCAATTTTTGTTGCAGGGCTAAGCACATAATGAATACAGTTGTTTTCTACTTCTTTACGGGCAAATGGGCAAAAGTTATATTTAACAATAACAGATGACACCCACTCGCGGGTTTGGGCGATTGCTTGATGAGTCATGCTTTTGGCTCTAAATACTGATTTATAATGGTTAATGTTTTTTCAATGGCGCCTTGGTTTTTAACTACACATTGCTGCGCTTTAATACCCAAGCTTTGGCACGCTTTGGTGTTTTGGCTTAAATTAATTAATTGTTTAGCAAGCTCATCGGTATTTTCAACAACGACAGCCCCTTTAAGTTTAATTAGCTCAGGGTAGATATGATCAAAATTATACGTGTGTGGGCCTGTAATAACACCAACCGAAAAAGCAGCAGCTTCAAGTGGGTTGTGCCCACCTCGGCGAATTAAACTGCCGCCTATGTAACTTACATTCGCTGCGCCATATAAACACTGTAGTTCGCCAAGTGTATCAGCTAATAGTACTTGCTCGTTTTGATAGTTATTGTTGCTGCGACGACTAAAGCTAAGCGGGCTTTGAGTTAACGTATCGGCTACTTTATCAAATTGCTCTGGGTGGCGCGGTGCTATAACTAAAAGTGCATTAGGGTATTTTTTTAATAGTTGCTGATGGGCGTTTAATATCATTTCGTGTTCAAGCGGGTGAGTAGAGCCTGCCACCCATACAAAACGTTCTTTGGTTTTATATTCGGCTTTAATATTTGCAACTTTAGTTAGTTGCTCATTGCTTGGCGTAATGTCGAACTTTATTGAGCCTGTAACATGGCTTTTTGAAGGGGGTAAACCAAGTTCAACAAAGCGCTTAGCATCATTTTTATTATGACTTGCAAGCACTGAAATTGAACGCATAATTATATGCGTTAACCCTGCCACCTTTTGATACCCCTGTTGCGATTTTTCGCTTAGGCGAGCATTAAGCACTAATACCGGAATAGTCTTTTTATGGCTTATTGCCATTAAATTAGGCCACAGCTCAGTTTCTAAAATACACAGTGCTTGTGGATTTACGCGCTTTAAAAATCGAGCGCTCGAACCGGCAAAGTCTATAGGTAAATAACAACACACCACGGTATTTTTAAATTGTTCACTAATTTGCGCACGCCCGGTAGGAGTATTGCAGGTAATAAGTATATTAAGCTGCGGGTGTTGTTTTTGCAGTGCTTTAATCAGTGGCGTTGCAGCAAGGACCTCACCTACAGAAGCGCAGTGGAACACAACCGGCTTAGCGCTATTATTAAATAAGTGTTTGCTGATCAAACCAAAGCGCTCTTTAAAGTGCGCGCGGTAGCCTTTATTTTTTTTACCTCTTAGTACATACAAGTAAAATACAATCAGTGGGCTAATTAAAATTAAAGCGAGTGAGTAAAAAATGCGTGCCATACTGAACTTTTATTAAGGTAAGTGGCGCTAGTTTAACGCGAAAGTGATAATTTCTGAACATGTGAAGCACTAAATTATAATTCAGTTCAGCTATATTCCCATAAAATACACACAACTAAATAAAACTATGGAATAATGGATTTAATTTTTTCCTGCCATTTCAGTTCCTAGAGGAATTTTTCATGTCAATTATCGATTCTGTGGCAACAAGCTACGTTGAAAGTTTAAACCGTCATCAAGCCTTATTTGAAACGATGGAGGCTTATCATCAAGAGTCTATGCAATTATTAGAAGCGTGCCACAGTGCATTGCAAGCTGGTGGTAAGGTTATTTGGTTTGGCAACGGCGGCAGTGCTGCCGATGCACAGCATTTAGCTGCCGAATTTGTTGTGCGTTATAAGTTAGAGCGTGGCCCGCTTGCCTCTATGGCGCTGACCACAGATACCTCAATATTAACTGCACACAGTAACGACTACCACTTTGATACGGTATTTGAACGCCAAGTTCAGGCTTTATGTAAACCAGAAGATTTAGTGATTGGTTTAACAACCTCAGGTACCAGCGCCAATATTAATTTAGCACTGGAAGCAGCTAACAAAATTGGCGCGTTTACGGTTGCCTTAACCGGTCGCGAGGGCGGTAAAGTAAAAGACATTGCTAAATTGCCCATTATTATAAAAAATGATGAAACAGCCCGTATCCAAGAGGCACATATGTTTATTGGCCATTGGTTATGTGAAGCTATCGATATGGTTGTTGCGGAGCAGCAGTAATGGATTTATCGCTATTAAAAAACTTATCTAAAGCGCGTATTTTAGTTGTCGGCGATGTCATGCTAGACCGATACTGGTATGGCGATACAGGGCGTATTTCGCCAGAGGCTCCAGTACCCGTTGTTAAAGTAAGCAAGTTTGAAGATAAAGCGGGTGGCGCTGCAAATGTTGCAAAAAACATTGCTAGGCTTGATGCCAAAGTGGGCTTACTTGGTTTAATTGGTGAAGATGAAAGCGGGCAAATCTTAGAAACCATTTTAAAGGGTGAAAAAATACATTCACAGCTTGTTAGTGTATGCGATTTACCCACTATTTCTAAAATGCGTGTAATTAGCCGCCATCAACAACTTGTGCGCCTAGATTTAGAAGAGACCTTTAGCGAGCAGCATAGCCAGTTGTTATTAAACCGTTTAGAGCTGGTGCTTGATGATTACGACTTTGTGGTATTTTCTGATTACAGCAAAGGTTCGCTGAGCTTGATTAAAGAAATGGTTAGCGTTGCTAAAACGGCGGGTAAAACTGTACTTATAGATCCTAAATCGCCCGATTTACACTTATACGAAGGCGCAGACTACATTACCCCTAATTTACATGAATTCAATTTGGCTGGGGGTAAAACAGGCTCTGAAGAAATATTAGCACAAAGCGCGCGTGAGCTAATTAGTAAAAATGGTATTAAAGCCATGCTACTTACACGCTCTGAGCAAGGTATGTCATTAATTAACGCCGATGAAAAACACGACTTTGCAGCGCAGCAGCTAGAAGTAAGTGATGTAACTGGTGCAGGCGATACTGTTATAGCCACGCTTGCGGTGATGCTCGGGGCAGGTATGGAGCCTAAAGATGCGGTAGAAATTGCTAATTTAGCCGCAGGCATTGTAGTAAGTAAGTTGGGTGCGGCAACGGTTTCACCAGAAGAGCTTAGCCAAAAGCTTGGCCAATACTTGCACATCAATGGCGAGCACTACCAAACTCCGTTTGACGATGTGCTTCAACACATTGAGTTTGCTAAACAAAATGGCGAAACGATAGTGTTTACCAATGGCTGTTTTGATATTTTACACGCAGGCCACGTACGCTATTTAGCCCAAGCTAAAGCGCGTGGAGATAGACTCGTTGTTGGTTTAAATAATGATGATTCAATTACGCGTTTAAAAGGCCCTGAGCGCCCTATAAATCCACTTAATGAGCGCGCAATGGTATTAAGTGCACTCGCCTCTGTAGATTGGGTAATTCCCTTTGGCAGCGCGGACGAAAACGACACACCGGCTAAATTAATCGAGCAAATAAGCCCAGATATTTTAGTTAAAGGTGGTGATTACACTGTAGAGCAAATAGCTGGCGCCGATCATGTGCTACGCCATGGTGGCAAAGTAGAAGTGCTGACATTTTTAGATGGTTGTTCAACCTCTAAGGTGATTAGCAAAATAAAGCAGTAATATTTGCTGATTAAATAAAAAAGGGTTGAAAACTGCGTTTTCAACCCTTTTTTTGTTATAAATAGCTGGCTTTAAAATGCTATTTTTAAATATACGGTTTAAAAATTATATTCGTACTTAGCAAACGCTGATGTGTCGTTTTCTGCGCCATCGTTGTTTGATGCAAAAGCGCCGAGCGTTAAGCGCCCACCCATAGCCAGCTGCCTGTAGCGTAGCTCAACTTGTTTTGAGTTATAACCGGTTTTGGTAATTGTATTACCTAAATCGGGGTTACTAGGGTAACGGTCAAGATTATCGCTGTTGTAATCTACACTACGTAGTTTTACTTGCCAGTCATCGCCATTTGAAAGCTGACCTAAAAGTGTTAATACCACTGACTGCGCATCATTATCAAAAGTTGAGCCAATAGTGCGGCCGTGGTAACGATAGCCCGATTTATAATCGGAGTGTTCGTAGTAGCAGTTTTCATTGGTTGATTCGGCCGAGCACGATACACCTGTGTCTATGTATTCAACGTTAACGAGCACATTTTGATTGTAAATGCGCTGCGTAGTTTGTACGCCAAATAAGTACGCTCTGTCGGCTGGTTTGAATTGCGAGCTGGCATCTTCGCCAATTGTACTTGCGTAGATTGCATAGGGGTGACTAAATAAAGTGTCAGACCAACGCACATCTATGCCAGCAAGCTGATTACCAATTTTAGACTCTAGTGAGCTATCACAATTTTCATTGCCATCAATACAACTAGTTTGCCCAGTAATAACATCAATAAAATCACCTGCTGAGCTTGGTTGGCCTTCACCGGCCCACTGCGCAGACCAACTTAAAGCAATTTCAAGCTGTTGTATCGGGCGAAAGTTAACACGACTACTCCAAAGCAGCGCATCAGGAATAACGCGTGTCGATTCTAACTTTGCCATTTGCGCGGTAAAGCTCCATTGCCCAAGCCAACTTAACCAAGGCGTTTCAAACGCTGTGCTTTGCTCACGGGTTACACTTAGTGCCGGCAGTGGCTTTGCATTACCCGACATAATTAAACTGTTATCAACACCTGGGCCCCAAAACTGCTCTACGGCACCGGCTCTAAAAATCCAATTGCCTAAGCGGTAGGCTAAGTAGCTATCGTCAAATGAGGTATCGTTACAATCTTCAAGTGCTTGTTCGTTAGTGGCTATATCATCGGTTGTTTTGCCATCAACTAAGCATTGTTTACCATCGTTACGGTAATTAATGGCTACCTTCGCCGCAAAGTTATCGCCAAGGTAGGCGTAGGCCGCAGAAAGCTCAGATTCTTGTGTGTTGGTTGCCCCAAAGCTGGTGGCTATAATTGGGTCTGATGCGGCAAACGCTGAGAGTTGTACACTGTGCGAGCTGCTGTTTTCTGACTTATAACGATGTTTTACACGAAGCAGTGCATCTTGCAGGCTGGGAGATAAAAGTTCAAGTTTGCTCGATTCTAGCTCGCCAATAAAGCTTTTCCACATTAGCGGGTAGGTGGTTACAGGCGCTAAAATAACACCGGCATCAGCCAATTGTTGAATGTCGGCACGTAGACCGTAATCGTCTGGCTTTACCCAGGGCTCTGCTGTTACTGATGCGCTCATAGCGCAAAAAAGAGAAGAAAGTAGAAAGATTCTGTTTCGCAAAGTTCAGATCCTTGTGATTAAGATTGCGGCTAAGTTTACCAATCTAACATGGCTATTGCAGTAAATAATCTATTTTAGGGCGTTAAATTTGTGTATAAAAATGTAACCTAGCTATCGTAAAAACAATGGGGTTGATATACTGCTGCGCAAATAGGAAATAGAGAATGCAATGAGCAACAAACGACTTTTATTTATACCCGTATCATCGCCACAAGGAATAGGTGAATACATGCGCTCGTTGTTGCTAGCCCAAAGCCTTGAAAGTGAATGTCTAGGTTCACTTACTATCCATTTTGTTTTAAATAAACACACGAACTACGCTAAAAACTGCCCATATGATACCACCTTGCTTGAGCGCTCTGCGACTAAAGAGCGCGATAAAGTGTGTGAAGTTATAGCCGATTTTAAACCTGACATTGTAATATTTGATTGTGCAGGGCGCGCTGCTCACATGAAAGCTGCAAAAAAAGTGGGTGCCAAAGTGGTGTTTATTTCTCAGCATGCGAAAAAGCGAGCGAAAGGTTTAAAACTTAATCGTATCAACTTAATTGATAGCCATTGGGTGGTACAGCCTGATTACTGCATTGAACCTCTGAGCTGGGCTGAAAAAGCTAAAATAGATATGTTTTCTTTGGCTATGCCTAAAAATGTGGGCCCTTACATAGCATTTTCATCAGCGTGCGATACCAAACAGGTGTTAAAAAAGTATCAGCTTGATGAACAAGGCTACTTTATCGTGAGTGCAGGCTCTGGCGGTCATGTGCTAGATAATCAAAACTGTGCAGATGTATTTTTTGCCGCCGCAGAGCAAATTTCATTGCAAACAGGGTTAAAGGCGGTGGTGGTATTTGGCCCTAATTATAATAAAGCGTTGCCAGCATCAAATACGGTTATAAATTTGGATACGTTAGAAAATAGTGAGTTTTTGTCGCTTATGGAGCAAGCTAAATTTGCATTGTTAAGTGCTGGCGACACGCTATTGCAGGCGGTTGCTGTTAAAACGCCTGCTGTGGCATGTGCTATTTCAAAAGATCAAACACAGCGCCTAGCAAGTTGCGCCACAACTGGCGTGGTAATTAAAGCAAACTTTGAGATTGAAGACATAGTAAATAAAGCCAGCGCTTTACTAATAGAGCCGCATTTTAACCAGCTACTAGAAAAATACTCTTTGCTTGAAAGCGCACATAGCTATGAAGAAATAACGCAAGGGGTTAAAAGCATGCTGATGGTTGCCGATAGATGAATATAGTGATTGTAATAGACTCGTTAGCGGGTGGCGGCGCCGAAAAAGTGATGCTAACCCTTGCTCAGCAGCTAGTAAAAACGCATAGCGTTACTATTTTATCGTTGGCTAATAAATATGAGTACACGATCCCTGCGAATATAAAGGTTGAAAGTTTATTCAGTGATAAAGCCACTAAAGTGGATCGCTTTTGGAAAATAAACAAAAGTGTAGCAAAACTAGAGGCGTGGTTTAATAACAAACAAAAACAAACTGGCCCCATAGATTTAGTACTTAGCAATTTAGATAGAAGCAATAACTTATTGGCTAAAAGCCAGATTAAAAATGTTCACTTTGTTATGCATAACTCTGTTAATGCAGAGCTAGCTAGGCAAAAAAAGTTAGGCCCGTTTTCTTATCACTATCTTAAAAAGTCAAAGCAAAACTTAAACGAAAAATCCTTGGTGTGCGTGTCTAAAGGGGTAGAGCAAGAAATTACCCAAGGGCGTTTAATTAGCCCAAGCGCCATCACAACTATTTATAATCCCTTTAATTTAGCAGATATAAAGCGGCTCTCAAATGAGGTTAATACGCAAATACCACAATCACCGTATGTTATTCATGTAGGGCGGTTAGCTAAACAAAAGCGCCACGATATTTTATTTTCGGCATTTGCAAAGCTTGATAAAAAATACAAATTAGTCCTTTTATGTAATAAGCCTAGCAAAGCATTTAAGCTTGCAAAAACGTATGGTATAGAGGGACAACTTATAGTGCCAGGGTTTGAGCAAAATCCGTATAACTGGATTAAGCAGGCTGAGGCATTAGTATTAAGCTCTGATTTTGAAGGGCTCCCTACAGTGTTAATTGAAGCATTAGCTGTTGGCACGCCTGTAGTAAGTACTAACTGTACGTTTGGACCGAGCGAAATTTTAACAAACGACTTGGCTAAATATTTAGCGCCTGTAGGGCATAGCGATGAGCTAGCGGCTAAAATTGAGCTGGTTTTAAACGCTAAGCCTAATGTAGATAATGCCGACATTTTACAAAAGGTAACGGCCGAACAAGTTGCTAAGCAATACCTAGCTTTGTGTGGTTAATTGCTCTTTATAAATAGCCAATAAAGTTTGCCAGTCATTACTTTGCCAATAAAAAGCGTTGTTACGTCCTTGCTCTTTTAAAAATGAGCGCTCTAAACGTGCCATATTACTTTGTTGCCATTGCTTGTTAGGTGGTTTTATTTCGCCGCGATCAAAATCGATAATATAAACCTCGCCCGTTTCATTAAATAAAATATTATTTATATTCAAATCAGCGTGGTACACACCTTTTGAGTGAAATAGCGCAACAGTATTGGCAATGCGCTTGAGCTCATCTTCTGTTAGTGGGCGTTCAATTAAAATATCGAGCAGGCTTTTAGCCCCTTTTACAGCCTCTGTAATTATATCGCCACGATAAATTAAGCCAGAGGTTGTTACCTTGGCGGCAATGGGTTTTGGTACATTTAAGCCAAGCTCAATAAGCCTTATCATTAAGCTGAACTCTTTATACACACGGGTGTTTTTAAGCCCAGGGTAGAGGTACTGATCGCTTAACAACTTGCCAACTAAACCGCCGCGCCAATAGTGCCTAAGTACAGCGGTTAAATCATCGTGTTTAAAAAACCAGGCTGTGGCGCGGCCTTTTTTAGCACCGACTATTTTATTTTGCTGTTGCCAATAATCTGCATTGAACCAGTTTAAATCAACCTCGTTAAAATAATCTGGGTGGCTTAAAATAGTGTGCTTACCTTGCGTTAGTGTTTTAAACATAGCTCGTTAAAATAATTCAATAATGCGTGTATATTAACGTGTTTTATAGCGCAGCATAAGTGCTTGCATTAGTGCGAGTATAATTTAAGATCGCAGTCTATTATTTAAAGCCAAAGTGGAACGCGTGACTCAAGTGCCTAATTACTCCTCAATTTGTATTTTAAGACTCTCTGCCATTGGTGATGTGTGTCATGCCGTTAGTGCTGTACAAGCCATTCAAAAAGCACACCCCAATGCAAAAATAACGTGGGTAATGGGTAAAATAGAAGCCATGTTACTTGCCGATTTACCTGGGGTTGAGCTGGTGGTTTTTGATAAAAAACAAGGTAAGGATGCACTTAAAAAGTTAGCACATTCTTTTAAAGGGCAGCAGTTTGATGTGCTGCTTAATATGCAAGTCGCATTAAGAGCTGGCTTTGTTGCGCGCTGTATTCCGGCTAAAGTAAAAATAGGCTTTGATTGGGCACGTTCAAAAGAATTACATAGCTTGTTTATAAATAAACGAATAGCCCCACAAAAAGAAGCGCATGTGCTAGAGGGATTTAAAGGCTTTGCGGGCGCCATTGGAGTTAAAGACTATTCACCTACCTGGGATATGCCTTATACCTTAGCGGATGAGAACAAAGCAGATGCATTATTAGGGCCTGCATATTTGGCAAATAAGTTATTGGTAATATCTCCTGCGGCCAGTAAAGCACAGCGAAACTGGTTGCCTGAGCGCTATGCTGCCCTTGCTGATTACGCGCATGAGCAGGGCTTCAACGTGGTACTAACGGGCGGCCCAACTGAGCTTGAGATTAATTTAGCTAATCAAATTATAAAACATAGTCACTGCACTATTTTAAACTTAGTCGGTAAAACAAAACTTAAAGAGCTGCTATGTGTGCTTAAGCGCGCTGATTTAGTATTAGCCCCCGATACCGGCCCAGCGCATATGGCGGTAACGGTAGGTACGCCGGTTATTGGTTTATATGCGCATTCTAATCCTGCACGTACAGGGCCTTATTTATATCAAGACTACGTAGTTGAGGTGTATCATCAAAACCTGCTAAAGCAAACGGGTAAAACAGCTCAACAATTGCCTTGGGGTACGCGCGTTAAGGGAGATGACCTTATGAGCCAAATAACCGTAGACAATGTTAAAGCTATGTTTGATCATGTGGTACAAAAAGAGTCTATAAAATGAGTGTAACAGAAAAAAACAAAGCGCTTTTTTTAGACCGAGATGGCGTGGTAAATATTGATCATGGCTATGTGTATCAAAGTGAAAAATTTGAATTTATAGACGGTGTGTTTAGTACCTGTAAAGCATTTTATGATGCAGGTTATAAAATTATCATAGTGACTAATCAATCGGGAATAGGGCGAGGTTACTACACTGAAGATGACTTTTTAGCTTTAACTCAGTGGATGAAAACACAATTTAGTAAGCACAATATTAAAATTACAGATGTGTATTTTTGCCCGCACCATCCCAAAAAAGCGATGGCGCAATATTTAAAACAGTGCCAGTGCAGAAAGCCAGCTCCAGGTATGCTGTTACAAGCTATGCAAGAGCATAATATTGACCCTTCGAGCAGTGTTATGGTGGGTGATAAACTTAGCGATATGCAAGCAGCACAAAAAGCGGCTATTAGCACGCGAATGCTAGTTCGCTCTGGCCAACAATTTGACGAAACCGCAAAACAATACGCCGATTTAGTGATTGACTCTATTAACGATTTACCAGCACACTACTTGGTATAAAGTGCGTTTATATTTTCGCAACTAAAGTGTTAAGTATTGCTGCCATTACCTGTATTAGCGACGAGCTGCAAACAGTGCATTTTACTTGTTAAACTTTTACAATACACCTCAACATAAACAGTGGCTTTAATGTTGTTGTTTACCCGTTCATTTAATTGGAGACTACAGATGAGAGCATCTGCTTTTTTTAGCCAACTACAAGAGCAAATTGAAGACGTTAAAGCGCAAGGTTTGTATAAAAGTGAGCGTATTATTACCTCGCAGCAACAAGCTCAAATAGAAGTTGCATCTGGCGATAAAGTTATTAATTTTTGTGCTAACAATTACTTAGGCTTAGCAAATAGCCCTGAGCTAATTAAAGCAGCGCAAGGTGGTTTAGATGACCATGGCTTTGGTGTTGCTTCAGTACGTTTTATTTGTGGCACGCAAGATATTCATAAAACACTAGAGCAAAAAATTAGCGCGTTTTTAGAAACCGAAGATACAATTTTATACTCGTCTTGTTTTGATGCTAACACGGGCCTATTTGAAACTATTTTAGGCGCTGAAGATGCTATTATTTCTGACTCTCTAAATCACGCATCAATTATTGATGGCGTACGCTTATGTAAAGCTAAGCGTTTTCGTTATGCTAATAACGATATGGAGGATCTTGAAAAGCAACTTATTGCAGCTGATGAAGCGGGTGCTAAAACAAAGTTAATTGCCACCGATGGCGTGTTTTCGATGGATGGCGTAATTTGTAACCTTGAAGCTGTGTGTGACCTTGCTGATAAGTATGATGCATTAGTGATGGTTGATGACTCACATGCGGTAGGCTTTGTTGGCGAAAACGGTAAAGGCACGCCTGAGTACTGTAATGTGCTTGACCGTGTAGATATTATTACCGGCACGCTAGGCAAAGCGCTGGGCGGTGCATCAGGCGGTTATACATCAGGTAAAAAAGAAATTGTTGAATGGCTACGTCAGCGTTCGCGCCCTTATTTATTCTCAAATTCATTAGCGCCTTCAATTGTAACTGCATCAATTAAAGTACTCGAAATGCTTGAAAATGGTGGCGAGTTACGCGCTAAACTTTGGTCAAATGCTAAATATTTCCGTGAGCAAATGGAAGCCGCTGGCTTTACGTGTGCGGGTAAAGATCATGCCATTATTCCTGTAATGCTTGGCGATGCTAAAGTTGCTTCATTAATGGCAGACAAACTACTCGCTGAAGGCATTTATGTAACCGGCTTTTCGTTCCCTGTTGTGCCAAAAGGCCAAGCGCGTATTCGTACACAAATTTCAGCTGCGCACAGTATTGAACAACTAGACACCGCAATTGCTGCCTTTACCCGTATTGGTAAAGAAATGGGCGTTATTTAATTTTTTATAAACCGAAGTATTGCTTCGGTTTTTTAGTTGAGTGTTAACTATGAAAGCTTTATCAAAATTAAAAGCCGAAACCGGCATCTGGATGACCGACGTACCCAAGCCTGAAGTAGGGCATAACGATCTACTTATTAAAATTCGTAAAACCGCGATTTGTGGCACCGACGTTCATATTTATAAATGGGATGAGTGGTCACAAAAAACCATTCCGACCCCTATGGTTGTAGGCCATGAGTACGTGGGTGAAGTGGTTGATATGGGCCAAGAAGTACGTGGCTTTGCAGTAGGTGACCGCGTATCTGGCGAGGGACATATTACGTGTGGGCATTGTCGTAACTGTCGTGCTGGTCGTGTGCATTTGTGCCGAAATACAACCGGTGTGGGCGTTAACCGCGAAGGCGCATTTGCAGAATATTTAGTTATTCCGGCCTTTAATGCGTTTAAAATTCCCGACAATATTTCTGACGAGCTTGCGTCTATTTTTGACCCATTTGGTAATGCTGTGCACACCGCTTTATCGTTTGATTTAGTGGGCGAAGATGTGCTTATTACAGGGGCAGGACCAATTGGTATTATGGCGGCGGCCGTTGCTAAGCATGTGGGTGCTCGCCATGTTGTGATTACCGATGTTAACGAATACCGTTTAGAGCTTGCGCGTAAAATGGGCGCTACACGTGCCGTAAACGTTGCGAATGATAAGCTTGAAGATGTAATGAATGAGCTAGGTATGACTGAAGGTTTTGATATTGGCCTTGAAATGTCAGGTGTGCCAAGCGCCTTTAATTCTATGTTAAATAACATGAACCATGGTGGCAAAATTGCCATGTTGGGTATTCCGCCATCAGATATGGCCGTAGATTGGAATAAAGTTATATTTAAAGGCTTAGTGATCAAAGGTATATATGGTCGCGAGATGTTCGAAACGTGGTACAAAATGGCAAGCTTGATTCAATCGGGCCTTAATTTAGACCCTATTATTACGCATCAATATTCGGTAGATGACTTCCAAGCTGGCTTTGATATGATGATTTCAGGTCAATCTGGTAAAGTAATTTTAAGCTGGGAATAGTTTAAAGTTTGCATACAGAGGCGGCTTAAGCCGCCTTTTTATTATATTTTTAAAAGAGATTTCAATGGCATTTAAACATATATCTATAGCACAAACGCACGAACTGCTTGATAAAGAAGATGTAGTGATTGCAGATATACGCGATCCTAACTCGTACCAAGCAGGGCATATTCCTGGCTCTGAAGCGCTTTCAAATGCCAATATAGCTCAGTTTATGATGGAAAAAGAGTTCGATCAGCCCATTATTATTGTTTGCTACCACGGCATGAGCTCACAAGGTGCGGCTAGTTATTTAGTAGAGCAGGGCTTTGAAGATGTATATAGCATGGATGGTGGCTTTACCGCCTGGGAAGCGGCTTACAGCGAGAAAGTGGAACGATGATTGAGCTAGGTAGTTTAAATAATCCTCGTGCCGCACAGGGCTTTATAGATTATTTAAAAAGCCAAGGCTTAGAAGGGCAATTGCGCAGTGCTGATGGCAGTAATGTTATTATTTGTGTTGCGGGCGAGCACTTTCATCAAGTGCAACCTTTGTGGGCTGAATTTGTACAAAACCCCAATCATGAGCGTTATCAACAAGCCTCCTGGGATGTGGGCAGTACACAATCTGGCTTAACGTATCAAGGACAGTCGCTTAATTTAGTGGCGCGCTTTAAAGCACTAAGCTGGCTAAATAAAACCGTAAGTATTGTAAGCGTTGCTATTTACTTTGCATTTTTATTGGGTGGCTTTGAGCAAATTTATACTGCTTTGCAGTTTAACCCGAGCCAACCACTGAACTGGTTAACGCCGGCACTTGTTCATTTTAGCGCAATGCACATTGTATTTAACCTAATTTGGTGGATGTCGTTAGGTGATAATATTGAAAAGCAATGCGGCAAGCTGAGCTTAGTTGGGCTATTTGTGGTTACTGCACTTATTAGTAACTGGGCTCAGTTTTTAATTGTGGGGCCTAACTTTGGTGGTTTAAGTGGTGTTGTGTATGGTTTATTGGGTTTTTGTTGGATTCACAGCTATTTAAATCCTAAGCAACCTGCGCTAGTAAGCACTGCCATTATTGGCTTTATGTTAATTTGGCTGGTACTCGGTTTTGCTGATGTGTTGTTTGTTGGTATGGCTAATTGGGCGCATTTAGGTGGGCTTTTAAGCGGCATGGCTTATGCCGTAACCGCTAATTTATTTAATGCTAAAAAAGCGTAAGCTTAGTGGTATAAATACTTAGTAAATAATACTTCACGAATAATCTCTTGGCCTGTTTCTTCTTTTAGCAGGCTTTTTAATTTTTCGGCACACTTTGCTCTAATTTCTTCACGCCCAGTAAGCGACTTTATTTTTTCTTCAGGTTCTTTAGATAGTATTTCTACTAACGCATCGCGTAAAAGCGGGGTATGGTGCTCTACAATAGCAATATCTGCATTATTGCTAAGCATTAAATCTATAGTCACGCGTACATAGCCCATTTTTTTACTT
Organism: Pseudoalteromonas sp. Angola-30; assembly: GCF_028599215.1. Lineage (NCBI taxonomy): Bacteria > Pseudomonadati > Pseudomonadota > Gammaproteobacteria > Alteromonadales > Pseudoalteromonadaceae > Pseudoalteromonas > Pseudoalteromonas sp. Angola-30. The sequence goes on along the minus strand of NZ_JAQREI010000021.1, from coordinate 37,995 downwards.
GAAGCGCCTATGTAATTGGTAATAATGTCTGGCTCAAAACCAAAATAGCCCACTGTCGATTCCGCTTTTGCCGAAAAGCTAAAACAGTTTAGGATCAGTGCTAAAAAACCTGCGTATACTATTTTTTTCATCTTTAGTGTGTTTCCATTTTCTTAATACAAATAGTTTATACTTAATAGCGCCTAATAAACAGCTCCTGCAATTATTTATCGGCAGTAAAACATCACTTTTTCAAATGCTTTGGCAATGTTATCATCGTCTCGGTTTTTATTTGATTGAGCTATTGTGATTACATTTCCGCTTTCTATATCTGCCAATTGGCAATGTGCTTCTTTGGTAAATAACTTATCTGCGTTAGAGCAAGAGTGGCTATTTGAGCCACATTCATTAACCGCTAAATTAAAAAGTAATGCACAAAGTTTTAGTGTAAAAGTGCTTAATGAGCAAACTTTTACCCTAAGCGATGCACAGCAACAACTACTTGGCTCAAATACAAATAAAGCACTTAATCGCGAGGTGCTTTTATTGTGTGACAATACACCCATGGTGTATGCCCAAAGTTGGTTGCCCAGTACACAAACGCAAACAACACTGCATAATATGGGCGCACGCCCTTTAGGTGATGTTATTTTTCAGCACCCTGAACTTACCCGAAGTAATATTGAGGTAGGGCGCTTTGACTCAGAACATGCGCTGCAGTCACTTGTTAAAGAGTTGAATTTAACTACGCACCCTTTATTAGGTCGTCGTAGTGTGTTTTCTATTAATGATTATCACTTTTTAGTGTGCGAAGTATTTTTACCCGGAGCCTATTTGTACTCATGAAATTAGCCCCTTTGCAATTACAGCATAGCCCTTTTTATATTCAGCTCATGCGCATTGACAAACCTATCGGTACATTACTATTACTGTGGCCTACTTATTGGGCTCTATGGCTTGCAAACGCCGGTATGCCAAGCCTAGTTAACTTTATTGTATTTACCTTAGGCGTAATTGTTATGCGCAGTGCTGGCTGCGTTATTAATGATTTTGCAGATAGAAAAATAGACGGCTCAGTTAAGCGTACAGCAGGGCGGCCTTTGGCCACCGGACAAGTAAGTGCAGGTGAAGCACTGAGTTTATTTATATTACTGATAGCCATTGCTTTTGTATTGGTATTGCTACTTAGCATCAACACTATTTTATTGTCACTTGGGGCGTTGGCACTGGCATTTTGCTACCCGTTTATGAAACGCTATACACATCTTCCGCAGGTAGTCTTAGGCGCTGCATTTGGTTGGGCAATACCTATGGCATATATGGCATCAATTGACTCATTACCGCTACAGGCGTGGCTGTTATTTGTTGCAAACATTTGTTGGACGGTAGCGTACGACACTATGTATGCCATGGTTGACAGAGATGACGATTTAAAAATAGGGGTTAAATCTACTGCTATTTTATTTGGTAAATACGACCGCCATATTATATTTTTATTAAACGCTAATTTTATAGCGTTGTTGGCGCTTATTGGCTTAATTAATCAGCTAGGCTTAGCGTTTGTTGCAGGTTTATTTACTGCCGCTGGGTTACTTATTTATCAGCAAGTGCTTATTCATAAACGTGCGCGTGATGCATGTTTTAAAGCGTTTTTAAATAATCACTATGTGGGATTAGCTATTTTTGTTGGCATGTTCTTGTCATTTGTATTTGCGCGTTAATTTCATCTCAACGCTATTAATTTAACCTCAGCATAGCCACTAGTTGTTGTGGCTATGTTGGTTTTATCGTGGCGGGTCAATTACTCCACTTATTGAGGCGTTCTTTCTAAACCAGCCAGCAATAGAGTAGCGCTCATTAATGGCAGGTAATACCTCGTGTGCAAAACGCTCGCTTTCAAACATAACGAGTGTCCCCGCGGTGGGTTTAATTATTATCTCTACTTGCTTACTTTTTGGCTTGTAAATAACAAGCTCGCCGCCTTGCTCGGGCGTATTTAAATAAAGGATTGTTGTAAATACGCGGTTAGATCGCCCTTTAAATGCATCAAAATGCTTTTTATAAAAGTCGCCTTGGGTGTATTTAGCGTAGTGGCACTCATAATCAAATAAGCCCATAAAAAACTGCCGATTAAGTGTGGTTTTTATACTTTCCATTGTTGCTTGATAAGTTAGCTGTGCTTGTGAGCTGCCATCAAACCAATAGGTTTTATCTTTACGAATGGTTTTATCTATTTGTAAGTCATTTAAACGGCCAATACCTGCAGCGCTAAAATGCGGGTTAATACGGTGGCAATCGGTGATTAAACTCTCTACTAGCTCGCTAATAAGTGCGTTAGGAATAACAACATAACCATGGGTTTCTATTGCATCTAAATAAACATCAGAACTAAAAAGTGTGTTCATTTATGTCTGTTGATTAAAAAAGGTGCGACAGTGTAGCCTAAAAAAATTTAATAGCTAGTGGTTTGTGCTCCGCTACTTAAGCAAATAAAAACCTAATCCGTAAGCATAAAAACTAAAAGGGCTTTTTAGGTTAAGCAGCTGTGCTGCAGGTTTTGGTAACAAGAAGAGTAAATCAGTAAGGGCTATCTAAATTGGTTGCCCTTAAAAGGTTTAAGGGCAATGCGGTATGCTTTTTTATATTGGCTTAATTAATAGTCGTAGATGCTTTTTTGATAAGAGATAATAAATGGTCAATGTGTTCGCCAACTGCTGCTTGTTGGCTTGTTTGTATAACAAGTTGTTCGTGACTTAAGTCTTTATTTGTTTTTAGCTGTACAAGCTCTGTGTGCTCTGCGAGAGTGCTCGCGTGTTCAATACTTGCAATAGCAAAGTGATCTGATTTAACCAGCCCTGACATTACTTGCTCAATGCTGCCTACCTTAATGCTAGCCGATTTGTTGAGCATATCGATGGCTTCGTTAAGCATGCTTTGTACTTGTTTAGACTGAGAAAAACAGCCGTACATAGGGTAGCTATCTAAATCGTGTTTGCTGATATCGCTTTTATTTGCTAACGGATGATGTTTAGAAACAAACAATACCAGTTGGTCTGGCAGGTGTATGTCGCTGCCGATGCTGTTAATTGCCTGCGAATAAACACTGATATCAATCTCGCCCTCTTGCAGTTTGCGTGCAAGTTCGTGCTGCTCTTGCAATTGCATTTCTATTTTAACATGGGGGTATTGTGCTAAAAATTGCCCGCATGAGATAGGTACTACACTGCTGGCTTTGTTGGTATAGCCAATGACTAACTTTTCGTCAGTATTGCCGTTAACCGATTGAGAAATTCGTTTTTTTGTATGCTCAAGTTCGGCAAGGGTGTTTTTGGCGTAATCAAGAAATAGCTCGCCTTCGGGTGTTAACTTTACTGAACGTGTTGAGCGTTTCACCAGTTCGTACCCCATTTCGTCTTCTAGGGTTTGAATGCTGCGCGTTAGCGCTGATGTACTAATTTGAGTTTGTTCGGCTGCTTGTCTGAAGTGGCGTAACACACCAAGCGCTACAAATTGTTCTAACTGTTCAAATCTCACTTTATAGTCCCTTTTTATAAGTAAGTCGCGTGTGCCGCGAACATCAATAATATTAGATTCGAGCTTTCAAAAAGCGAAGCCTAATATGTAACTGTGTTTGCAAATTTATGACATATTTGCCTCAGCATATCCCTCTTTTAGTATTATTTAAAGAGAAGACGCATTTAAAAGTATTACCAATTAGGCTTATTTATAGTGATTTATTACTCTATTTAAAACTAAGCTATGTTAGCAAGTAAGACTAAATACAATGACTTAGGCGCTTTGATGCTTTTAAAAGTAATACTTTAGACATAATTTAGCATTAATTAATAAAAAAGTATGCCAGAAAAAAGGCTATAGGAAAATCCTACGTAGTGATTTGTAATGAAGTGAGGCATAAACGCTTATAGTTTTAGGTTATGCCATCGCTTTATTATTGTTTAAGAATTTAGAAAAATAAGCCGCTAAGGCTTACTACTTTTGTTAGTAAAGTTTTTAGTAATGCGGTTACTTAGGGGTTTGTCTTCAATACTTTGTAGCTCTATTTCTATGGCATCGCACGAAATATGAATTTCAAATAACGATGTTAATAACGAAAGGCTTAAGCACGCTAAGCTCACCCCAAACAAAATAATGCCTGTGGTGTTAAATTCTATAAATAAGGCAAACATTGATAGCGTACACAATAAAAAAGACGCCACACCATACACTTGCATGGTACGTATTAGCTTAATGCGCTTTCTTAAGTTTGTTATTTGAGCCACAACAACGGGGCGAATAGACTCACCTTCTCGTGAATTTAATTCTCGGATTAATTGCGCTAGTACTAAAAAGCGGTTTGTGTAAGCAAGCAGCAACAGTGAGATTGCTGGAAAAAGTAAACCTGGGGTAGTAAGTGTCATTGTTTTATCCTAAAAAGTTACCTGCTATACACTTTAGTAGAGTATCGTAGGATATTGTAAACACAAAATAATTGAGGTGATAATTGCAAAATATTAATACTCATAATACTCAGCAAGCTTTTCAGTGGGTAACGCTCTACAAAGCAGATAACACATTAGAGGCAAATATAATCAAAGGGCTGTTATTAAATGCGGGAGTTGAGTGCCAAATTCAAGGTGAAATGCTTCAAGGCGCCTTAGGCGAAATCCCCTTTGAACAAACCCAAGTAAGTGTGCAGGTTTATTCGATAAAAGAGCGCCACGCGCGCGAAATATTGGTAAACTACCAACAAGTAAAACAATCCGCTCCAGATTGGGTATGCCCTAACTGTAATGAGCATAATGGATCAACATTTGATTTTTGTTGGTCATGTGAGACGTTAAGAAATGACAAAAGCGAATAACTTTCAACGTATTAGAGAGCTAAACTACTTACAAAAAGCAGTGTTAGCAAGTGCTTTAATTGAGCGTATGTTACCTAATTATGGTTTATTTAGTGAAGCCACCGGTTTTGGTGATGAAGCCTTATTACGCAGTGCGTTAAATGTTTGCTGGGAAAAAATATTACTACCAAAAAGTAAAATAGATCTCGAAAAACAAGTAGAAAAAATTGAGCCAAATGTACCAGAACTTGCCGACTTTGATATGTTTGGTACTTACCCCGCAATAGACGCTGCAACCTCGCTTTTGAGCCTAATGCACGGTTTGATGGGGCAAGACGAGCAAGAATTTATAAGCGTTAGTAAAATATCGCAAGCAACAGTGGCGCGTTTTATTGAATACCAAATGACGGTTGAAGGTGAAGTAGCCGACAATAAAGCCGTACGAGAACACCCATTAATGCAATACGAAATTGAAGTTTTGAGTGAGCTAATCGACTTTGTAGAAAATATGGGCCGCGTGACTTCAGAAAACGTTAAGGCACTTAAAAAGCAGGCCGTTGCAGATGGGCAAACCAATATTGGTTTAGCGTTATAGTTGTAATTATTAACAGTGGTTAATTAATCGCTCTCTAGCAATTTTAGCGTTTATTACGTTGAACTTAGTAAAAACCTTAGCTAGAGAATGATAAAATAGTTTTAAATATGTGTGTAAATCTCTTAACCACAATGCAGGTTAAGCAGTAAATAAAGGCAGGAGAAGTAAAGTGCGAATTTTAGGCATTGAGTCATCGTGTGATGAAACCGGTATTGCAATTTACGATGATGAAAAAGGCTTATTGGCTCACCAGTTATACAGCCAAGTAAAAGTGCATGCAGATTATGGCGGTGTTGTACCTGAGCTTGCATCGCGCGATCACGTACGTAAAACCCTGCCACTTATTGACGCTGCGTTTGCTCAAGCCGGTTGTGGTCCTGAAGATTTAGATGGCATTGCATACACCGCAGGCCCTGGTTTAGTAGGGGCGTTATTGGTAGGTACCTCTATTGGCCGCTCTTTAGCCTATGGTTGGGATATTCCAGCTGTTGCCGTGCATCATATGGAAGGGCATTTACTTGCTCCTATGCTTGAAGAAAACGTGCCTGAGTTTCCCTTTATTGCTTTGCTCGTGTCGGGCGGCCATACCATGATGGTAAAAGTAGCCGGTATAGGCCAGTACGAAGTATTGGGTGAATCTGTTGATGATGCCGCAGGTGAAGCATTTGATAAAACAGCTAAACTGCTAGGGCTTGATTACCCAGGCGGCCCTCGACTAGCTAAAATGGCTGAGCAAGGTGTTGCAAAACGGTTTGTTTTTCCACGCCCTATGACGGATAAGCCAGGCCTTGATTTTAGCTTTAGTGGCTTAAAAACAGCAGCTTCTATAGCGATTCGCGAAAATGATGATGACGCACAAACCAAAGCAGATATCGCCCATGCGTTTCAAACAGCAGTGATTGATACATTGGTTATTAAGTGTAAGCGTGCTCTAAAACAAACCGGGATAAAACGTTTAGTGATTGCCGGCGGAGTAAGTGCAAATACACAGCTGCGCTTACAGCTTGAGCGTGTTATGCAAGGTATGAAAGGACAGGTTTACTACCCACGTACTGAGTTTTGTACTGATAATGGCGCAATGATTGCCTATGCTGGTATGCAGCGCTTAAAAGCAGGCCAGTTTGCCACACTCGACATGAAAACCAAACCGCGTTGGCCAATAGACAGCTTAGAAGCGATTTAGCATCAATAATTATTGATTTTTTTCATTAGTGGGTGCTTTTTTAGCGCCCACTTTTGGTTCTTCACCTCTAAAAAGGCGAATAATATTAGTGCGATGACGAAATATAATTAGCACGGTAATAAAGGTTACCGGTAGGGTGTAAAGCGGTTTAATCAACCACGTATACAGTGGAGCAAGCGACACCGTGACCAAAGCGCCTAATGAAGAAAAGCGAGTAATAGCAACCACAATAATCCAAGTGCTTATTAATAGCCCCGCCAGTGATAAACCAATCGGCAATAAAGAGCCAAATGCGGTAGCTACCGCTTTTCCGCCTTTAAAGCTAAAAAATAGTGGGTACATATGCCCTAAGCACGCGGCAACGGCGACCAAACCAAGTGCTAAAGGCGTTAGGTCTAAAAAATAAGCCCCCCATACGGGGATAGTGCCTTTTAAAATATCAAACACTAATACTAAGCACGCAGGAAAGGCTCCACCTAAACGATACACATTGGTGGCACCTGGGTTATTTGAACCGCTGCTGCGAGGGTCTGGCAGTTTGAATAGCCGAGACACTAATATAGCCGATGAAATCGACCCTAATAAGTAGGCTAAAACAAACAGTAAAATGGCTAACACAAAGTCCCTTATTTTTTAATTGCTATACCCATCGATAGCACTTTTACGCTATTATTGGCGGCACAATTTATCGTGAAAATTATTAACTGCTGTATTTTGCAGTTAATCTAGCTATTTGGCTATTGTAGAAGTAATTTTTACATATTTAAACACTGCTTAAAGCATATACAGTATTAATTTAATCAATGCATTGTATGCTTAGAGAGTGTTTATAGTTATTTGGAGTATCAATGGATAAGGTTTTTATATCTCAATTACACGTCGACACAATTATTGGAGTGTACGACTTTGAAAAAGAAAGTAAACAAAGCCTTTATTTTGATATTGAAATGCTCAGCGATATAAAGCCTGCAGCAGCAAATGATGACATTAATTTAGCACTCGATTATGCAAAAGTAAGCGAGCGAGTGATTGAGCACACTACGGCTAAGCCGGTTGAGTTACTTGAAACCTTAGTAGAGCAACTAGCAACTATTATATTAACCGAATTTAATACACCACAAGTAACAATTAGAGTGAGCAAACCGGCCGCTGTAGCGCAAGCAAACACTGTAGGTGTAGAAATAACACGCACAAAGGCTATGAGCTAAATGGCGCAAATTTATATCAGCTTAGGCTCAAATATAAATAAAGCGCATTATATTCGCTGTGCGCTTGATGCACTTGAGCAACACTTTACAGATATTGTGCATTCATCTGTTTTTGAAAGCGAAGCTGTAGGGTTTAAAGGAAATAACTTTTATAACTCGGTGGTGGCTGCTTCCACATCAATGCCGCTTGAGCGTGTATGTAAGTTATTAAAACAAATAGAGCGTGATAACGGGCGTAAAGCGGATGATAAAAAATTTAGCCCCCGTACATTAGATTTAGATCTGCTCTTTTACGATGACGTTATTTGCGACTCGCCTGCACAATTACCTCGCGATGAAATTACCAAAAACGCTTTTGTACTTCAGCCTCTTTGTGAAGTCGCCCCCAATTTTTATCACCCCGTTGCTAAGCAAACTATTGCTGCGCTATGGAGTGCGTATAACAACCCTCAACAAAAACTATGGAAGGTGGAGTTTTCTAACCCATGAGTATTTTAGAAATAATTATTTTAGCCCTGATACAAGGATTTACTGAGTTTTTACCTATTTCGAGCTCAGCTCACTTAATTTTACCTTCGCAAATTTTGGGATGGGAAGACCAAGGCCTTGCTTTTGATGTGGCTGTGCATGTTGGTACGTTAATAGCGGTTGTTATTTATTTTCGTAAAGAAGTGGCTGATATTCTTAGCGCCTGGTTTAAATCGTTTGGCGCCCAAGGCACCACCGACGACAGTAAACTTGGCTGGTGGATTATATTGGGCACTGTACCTGCTGCGTTATTAGGCTTATTGCTAAAAGACGTTGTTGAGCTGTACCTACGCAGTGCCTGGGTTATAGCAGCTACGACTATTATTTTTGGTTTATTACTTTGGTACGCCGACGCCAAAGGTAAGCAAATGAAAACAATTTATCAGCTTAACTGGAAAACAGCGCTGCTTATTGGCTTTGCTCAAGCGGTGGCTATGATCCCAGGTACCTCTCGCTCTGGCATTACCATGACAGCGGGTTTATTGCTGGGCATGAACAAACAAAGCGCAGCGCGTTTTTCGTTTTTACTCGCTATACCTATTATTTCTATGATGGGTCTTTACTACACGATAGAGCTGGCTTTAGGCGATCATGTGGTTGATTGGAGCACATTAATTTTAGGTGTAGTCCTTTCGTTTTTATCGGCGTACGCCTGTATTTTCATGTTTTTAAAAGTGATAGAACGAATGGGCATGCTGCCGTTTGTAATTTACAGACTTTTACTTGGCGTAGGCTTAATTGTATTTTTAACGCTGTAATTTAGCTTATTACCAGCAAGCCCTCTTACTTAGGTAAGAGGGCTTTTTTATTTTATTAACGCTGTTTTAGCATCAGTTAATTGACGAGACGTGCATAGTCACGAAGCCTAAAATTTGGCATTATAGCGCCATTAAACTTCACAGACGTGCGAAGTACGAAAGGATTTAAAAAGTTATGCATATTCATATATTAGGCATTTGCGGCACCTTTATGGGCGGTATAGCGGCTATTGCTAAATCGCTTGGCCATAAAGTGACGGGCTCTGATCAAAATGTTTACCCGCCAATGAGCACTCAACTTGAGCAGCTGGGCATTGAGCTAACCCAAGGTTACGACGTAAAACAGTTAGAGCCAAAGCCAGACATGGTGGTTATTGGTAATGCCATGAGCCGAGGCAACCCCTGTGTAGAGTATGTGTTAGATAAGGGCTTGCCGTATACATCGGGGCCAGAGTGGCTTAAACATAACCTATTGCAAAATGCTTGGGTACTTGCGGTGGCAGGCACACATGGCAAAACCACCACAGCAAGCATGCTGGCGTGGATTTTAGAGTATGCAGGTTTAAAACCCGGGTTTTTAATTGGTGGCATAGTTCAAAACTTTGGTGTGTCAGCCAAAGTGGGCGAAACCCCGTTTTTTGTAATAGAAGCGGATGAATACGATACCGCTTTTTTTGATAAGCGCAGTAAATTTGTGCATTACTTACCACGTACGCTCATTTTAAATAACCTTGAGTTTGACCACGCCGATATTTTTGACGATTTAAACGCAATAAAAAAACAATTTCATCATTTAATGCGTACATTACCTCATACTGGCAAGGTAATTTGGCCAAAAGACGATGTCGCACTTGATGATGTTATTAAGCAAGGGCTCTGGAGCGAAAGTGAAACCCTAAATGGTGATTGGCACTATGACTTGTTAAGCGCTGATGGCAGCCAATTTAATGTGCTTTTAAACAATGAGCTTCAAGGTACGGTTAATTGGCAAGCAATAGGCGAGCATAATGTTAAAAATGCCATTATGGCTATCGCGGCAGCGCGCCACGTAGGTATAGCCGTTGAGCATAGCATTGCAGCGCTTGAAGAATTTATTAGCCCTAAACGGCGTATGGAGCTTAAAGCCGACATAAATAACATTAAAGTGTACGACGATTTTGCGCACCACCCAACAGCCATTAAAACCACGCTTGCGGGGTTACGTGCAAAAGTGGGTGATGAAAAAATTATTGCTATTTTAGAGCCTCGCTCAAACACCATGAAGATGGGTGTACACCAACATACGCTACTTGCTTCGTTAAGTGATGCCGATGACGTGCTGTTATTTGAGCCCGATAACCTAAATTGGTCTCTTAAATCGCAAGCCGATAATGCCGGTATGCAGTGTTTTGATAGTACGCAAATGATTATTGACACTGTGCTTGAAAATATCATGCCAAATCAGCACATATTAATTATGAGCAATGGCGGTTTTAATGGCTTACATCAACACTTAGTTGATGGTTTAGCTAAAAAATACAGCGGAGAATAATGTGCAGTTTAAAGATAAAATTACACTGGCGTTTAGTGGTGCTTCAGGCGCGCCTTACGGTTTAAGATTGCTTGAAGTATTACTCGCGCAGCAATTTCAAGTGTATGTACTTATATCAAGTGCTGCGCGCGTGGTGCTTGATACAGAGTCAAACATTAAACTCTCAGCTAATGAAGATAAAGCAACCGAGCAGTTAAGCGCTTTATTTAATGCCAAGCCAGAGCAGTTAAAAGTATTTGGTAAAGATAACTGGTTTAGTCCTGTAGCTTCAGGCTCTGCGGCCCCTAAAAAAATGGTAGTATGCCCGTGCAGTGCAGGGTCTGTATCTGCTATTGCGCTCGGTGCATCAGATAACCTACTCGAGCGTGCAGCCGATGTGGTTATTAAAGAGCGAGGGCAATTAATTTTAGTGCCACGCGAAACTCCCTTTAGCGAAATTCACCTTGAGAATATGTTAAAGCTTGCGCGTTTAGGGGTCACTATTATGCCCGCTGCGCCTGGTTTTTATCACAAGCCACAACGTATTGAAGACTTAGTTGATTTTATGGTGGCGCGAATTTTAGATCATCTAAACATTGAACATAACCTAACTAAACGTTGGGGTTATGGTGAGGGTAAATAATGAATAAGCAAAATGTTGCTTTAAATATAGAAGGCCTGACCAAGGTTTATAAAAACGGTGTAGAGGCCGTGAAAGGTGTTGATTTACAAGTTTTTGAAGGCGAATTTTTTGCCTTACTTGGCCCAAATGGTGCCGGTAAGTCGACCACTATTGGTGTTATATCGTCCTTGGTGAATAAAACACAAGGTAAGGTGGAAGTGTTTGGTCACAACATCGATACCGACCTTGAAGCTGCTAAAGCGCATTTAGGCCTTGTGCCACAAGAGTTTAACTTTAGTCAGTTTGAAACGCTTGGCCAAATATTGGTAAATCAAGCAGGCTACTACGGTGTTACCCGCGCAGAAGCGCATAAGCGTGCCGATAAATATTTAACTCAGCTTGGCTTATTAGAAAAAAAAGACAAGCAAGCACGTACGCTTTCTGGGGGCATGAAACGCCGTTTAATGATTGCCCGCGCATTAATGCATGAGCCAAAGCTACTAATTTTAGATGAACCCACTGCAGGGGTTGATATAGAGCTGCGCCGCTCAATGTGGGACTTTTTACGCCAAATTAATGAGCAAGGCGTAACGATAATTTTAACCACGCATTACCTTGAAGAAGCTGAGCTGTTATGTAAAAACATCGCCATTATTGATACTGGCCGTATTGTTGAAAACACCACTATAAAAGCGTTACTAGCTAAGCTTGATAAAGAAACCTTTGTGCTCGATTTAAAACAGCCAGCACAGCCAGTTACCCTTGAGGGGTACTCGTTTAGCATGCCTGATGAACACACCATAGAAGTTGAAGTGGCTAAATCTCAAGGGTTAAATGCAGTTTTCAGCGCGCTAACCGAGCAAGGTAACACTGTTTTGAGTATGCGTAATAAAGCAAACAGATTAGAAGAGTTATTTGTAGGATTACTAGAGCAAGGGCGGGGCGAATAAATGTTTAAATATGGCGTAGCCTTAAAGAGTTTATGGATTAAAGAGTGTATTCGTTTTTTACGTATTTGGGTGCAAACCTTAGTACCGCCGGCGATTACGATGAGTTTATACTTTGTTATTTTTGGTAATTTAATTGGCTCACGTATTGGTGAAATGGGTGGTTTTAGCTACATGGAATTTATTGTTCCGGGGCTAATAATGATGTCGGTTATTACCAACTCATATTCTAATGTTGCTTCTAGTTTTTATTCAACCAAGTTTCAAAAAAGCATTGAAGAGCTACTGGTTGCGCCTGTGCCTAATTACATAATTGTACTTGGTTATATGGGCGGCGGTATGACCCGCGGCATGATGGTGGGCTTTATTGTTACCTGTGTATCGCTATTGTTTGTGGATATTCAAATACACAATATATTTGTAATTATGGCGACGGTAATTTTAACCTCAGCGGTGTTTGCACTAGGTGGTTTAATTAACGCTATTTACGCCAATAGTTTTGACGATATTAGTATTATCCCAACCTTTATTTTAACGCCACTAACATACTTAGGCGGCGTATTTTATTCAATTACGCTACTGCCAGAGTTTTGGCAAAATGTATCGCAAATAAACCCAATTATTTATATGGTTAATGCGTTTCGTTATGGCTTTTTAGGCGTGTCGGATGTTGATTTAAGTGTCGCGCTTGGCGTTATATTAGTATTTATTACGGTGCTATTTACTTTAGCGCTAACGTTAATTAAAAAAGGTGTGGGGCTTAGACATTAATGAGCGATGCAAATTCACGCAGTATTGTATCTAATCAGGCGGGTATACACGAAAAGCTTGATGAAATCGTTAACAAGCATTTAAACGCAGAATTTAAAAAGCCTATTGCTGAGCACACTCAACAAGCGTTCGATGAAGTCAATGAGCAGGTTCAAGCTTTTAATGGACCGCTTATTATAGACTCATGTTGTGGAGTAGGGGAGAGCTCGGCTAATTTAGCTAAGCGCCACCCAGATGCATTAATTATTGGTATTGATAAATCGTCACATCGCTTAGATAAGCACGATGTTGAATATAAACAAACAGACAGCGGCCAGTACATTTTGGTACAAGCTGACTTAAACGACTTTTGGCGTTTAGCTGTGGCTGCTAATTGGCAGCCTACTCATCATTATTTGCTTTATCCTAACCCATGGCCTAAATCTAAGCATATCCAGCGTAGGTGGCACGGCGCGGCTATTTTTCCGTTTATTGTTAAGCTAGGCGGTCGCTTAGAGGTGCGCAGTAACTGGGATATTTATGTAAAAGAGTTTGCCAGAGCGCTTGAACTAACGGGTCATCCTTGTGAGGTAACGCTGTATGAGTCAAACGAAGCGATTACTCCGTTTGAACGTAAATACTGGGCCAGCGGCCAACAAAGCCATCGTTTAGTGATAGACCTTTAAACGGCCACTTCCTCTTGGCTTGATGAGTTAACATGTGGCGCTGGGAAAGCAAAGTAATTGCCTTGCATCAGCGCCACATCTACATTTTTAAGCGCATTTTCAATACTTACATTTTCTACCGATTCTGCCATGAGCGTTAAACTAAGTTGCTTTGCAGCATGAACTGTATGCTCAATAAATAAGGCTATATTTTCATCACTTACTGCTTGTTTTACTAATGCGCCGTCGAGTTTTATAGCGTTTACTTCAAGCTTTAGCGCATTCGAAATATTTGAATAACCACTACCAAAACCAGTAATAATGACATTCACCCCTTTGGTTTTTACCATAGAAATAAACGTTTTAACCTCTAAAAAATTAGTAATAGCGTGTGACTCTAAAAGGCCAAGCGTTATGTTTTCTGGGTGCGGGTAGCGCTTAAGCTCGCTAGCAATGTATTCACTCAAACTAGGGTCGAGTATATCTTTATCGCTGATATTTAAGCTCCAGCATATATCTGTTTTTCTAAACCGCTCTATACATTGGCTAAATAGCGTGCGCGTTAGTAGTCCGCCCATTCTTGAGCGGCTCACTACATTTAAAAATGAGTCGGGTTTTAAAATTTCACCATTTTTAGTCACCATTCTGGCTAAGCATTCGTAATGTACAACTTCATTATTGGTGGTGTTAAACATAGCTTGAAAATAAGGCACTATGCGGTTGTTATCAAATGCTTCTTGAACCTCTTTGGCAAGGCTTACATTGTATTGATACTGGTTTTTTACATCGCTCATTACTTTTGAGTAGCTAACAACCTTACCGCGGCCGTGTTTAGCCTGAAGCGTTGCAATGTGCGCGTTTTCAATCAGTAGTGATTTATTACCACTGGCGATACCTGCGCAGTAAGTTATATAAATAAATGGGTTAGTTAATACCGGGCTGTTTGCGTTATACGACTCAACTAAATCGCTCAGTTCGCTGCTTTTAAAGCTTTTAGGAGTAAGAACGGCAATTTTATTAGTAGCAAGGCGATACACCTTACAGCTTTGCGGGCTGCGGCTTTGATAATAACTGAGCAAGTTTTTCATTACGTTGTCGCCAACTTGAGTGCCATAAAAGCTATTAATATCTTCAATTTCGTTCACCCAAATAATGGCAAGTTGCATGTGGTGTGAATTACTCTTTTTGATAAAGTACTCAAGCGCAATATGATTGGCAAAGCCCGTACTGGCATCTGTTGCTAGGGTACGCTTTAACAAATATATATAAATAGCTGCAACCAGTACCGCAATAAAAAAGAAAAAACACGCCGTTATTATGGCTTTAGTGACGCTGTATTGAAGCTTTTTATTTAAATCATCTAAGGTTATGTCGGCACCCGTAATGTAGGTGGTACCATATTTATCTACAAAGGGAATAAAAACAGTTTTAAAATCACCCCATTGGTCGCTAGATTGCTCAAAAACAGGCTCAGTAGAATAAAACGCGCCCCTGTTAATGTCGGTGGCCTCTGGGTATAAATCAAGAAATTGCGTAACACGTGCGTTTTCTTGATCGTCTTTGGTGTAGCTGGATGAGGTAAAGTAAACTTTGTTATCGCGCATGATCATTGAATAGACGTAAGCTATATCAAGCGCTTGTGCAAGCTCTGAGAGTTGTTTGCTTTTAGTTTGGTAAACCGAAAAACCAATATCGTAGCCTTGGCTAATTCTATCGTGGTAACGCTGCCCTAAAATATGTTTTACGCTGGTGGCTGCATTTAGAAGGCGCTCATCGACAGCGTGCATTATTTCGCTACGCGCTGAGCTATAGGTGTAATAAACATAGACTAATAAACTGACCAAAAACAATGTAAAGCCAGCTATAAACCACTTCCCTTTTAATTTCCCTGTGAGCATACTTGTCCCTTATTGTTACACATATTAAGTATACGCATAAATGTAATTTGCCCAAAACTAAAATGTGACTTTTTAATAAAATCCTATTATTGAAATTTTTTTACAATATTTGTCATCCGTTTAGTCGCTTTTATGGCTTAAAGGGAGACATTTTACTTATATTGCAGTAAAGTTAGCGCAATTTTTAAAAGAAGCACGCTGCTTATAATAGCGCCATAGTTTGGCATTTTTAACTGTTAAACGCGTGTTTTAGCTACACACACACTAGGTATAAAGATGGATCAAAAGCGTTGTGCCGTCGCCTCTAAAGAAAGCCTTAAGCGTATATTTACTGTACCTGAAGCGCCAGACTCAACTTTAAGCAAAATTGAGCTTGAAATTTCGAGTAATTTAGCAGGGTTTTTAAACGAAAATATAGCGGCAATTGAAAAACCATTACACGAAATTGAAAAAGATTTTCAGGCTGCGGTGATCCCAGAAAACCCAACGTTTGTATCTGCTTACGCCCAAGATATTATGGAGCAGCTAGTTGCCCATTCTGTACACACGGCTGCGCCTAGCTTTATTGGGCATATGACATCGGCTCTTCCGCATTTTTTACTACCGCTTTCAAAGTTGATGGTGGGGCTTAATCAAAACCTAGTAAAAATAGAAACCTCAAAAGCATTTACGCCCCTAGAGCGCCAAGTACTAGGTATGATGCATCATTTAGCTTACTCGCAAGATGAGTCGTTTTATTCTAAATGGATGCACAGTGCTAAAACATCACTCGGTGCTTTTTGTTCCGGTGGTACAGTTGCAAACATAACGGCATTGTGGATTGCGCGTAACCGCTTATTAAAACCCGACGGCAGCTTTAAAGGCATTGCCGCTCAAGGGCTCGTAGCCGGTATGCTGCATTATGGCTACAAAGGGCTGGCCGTTTTAGTGTCGGAGCGAGGGCATTACTCTTTAGGTAAATCAATTGACTTACTAGGCATCGGCCGTGAAAATTTAATTGGTGTAAAAACCTGCGAAAATAACAAGGTTGATGTGAATGCCATGCGCGAAAAAGCCTTAGAGCTTGAATCGCAAGGCATAAAAGTTATGGCAATTGTAGGGGTTGCTGGTACAACCGAGACCGGTAATATCGACCCTCTTGATGATATGGCCGATTTAGCTCAGCAAATAAACTGCCATTTTCACGTTGATGCAGCGTGGGGTGGGGCAACGCTTTTATCGCAAACGCATCGCCCATTATTAAAAGGAATTGAGCGCGCAGATTCAATTACTATTGATGCACACAAACAAATGTATGTGCCAATGGGCGCAGGCTTGGTGTTATTTAAAGACCCAACTGCTACGGATGCAATAGAGCACCATGCAGAGTACATATTACGTAAAGGTTCAAAAGATTTAGGAAGCCATACACTTGAAGGCAGCCGCCCAGGTATGGCTATGTTAGTACATGCTTGCTTACGCGTTATTGGCCGCAAAGGCTATGAAATGCTTATTGATCGTAGTATCAAAAAAGCACATTACTTTGCTGATTTAATTAAAGCCGATGAAGACTTTGAGCTGATTTCAGAGCCTGAGCTGTGTTTGCTTACATACCGCTATGTGCCTAAACAAATTAAACAAGCCATAGCCCAAGCAGATGCCGCAACACGGTTAGAAATTTTCGCGTCGCTCAATCGCTTTACTGCCAGTATGCAAAAACGCCAACGTGAATCAGGGCGCTCGTTTGTATCGCGTACTCGCTTAACACCCTCAAAGTACGATAATCAGCCAACAGTGGTATTTAGAGTGGTATTGGCTAATCCGCTAACATCGGGTGTTATATTAAAAGAGATTTTAGCTGAGCAAAAAGAGCTTGCTAAAACAGACCCTGTATTTAAAAAGTACTTAAGTAAGTATATGCAGTAACGCCTAGTTATAAGCTAAAACAAAGGCGCCAATGGGCGCCTTTGTTATTTTTGCTGTGAGTTTTTAATACAGTCTTCTTTTTAAGCGTTAAAGCAGTTTGCCCTAATAATGTCAGTTATAATTTTTTGCGATGGGTTTATTTTCTCCATTGCTAAAAATTCATCAGGTTGGTGGGCTTGATTAATTGAGCCTGGCCCCATGACTATTGTTTCACAGCCAAGTTGCTGAATAAACGGAGCTTCTGTGCAATAATTTACTGCAACGGCTTTTTCTCCTGCAATTTTTTCTGCCATTTTAACGAGTGCGCTATCAGTGCTACCACTAAAAGCTGGAATGGGCTCGTGTAAATCAATTACGCTCACTGCGCTTGGGTATTGCGCGTTTATATCACTGGTGGCATCAATAAGTAAGGCTTGTAAGTCTTTAATGCTTAACCCTGGGAGCGGGCGCATGTCTATGTGCATTTCGCAGCAGCCACAAATTCGATTTGCGTTGTCGCCACCATGAATATTACCTAAATTTAAGGTAGGGTAAGGTATTTCAAAATGTTCAACTGAATATTTATTCTTTAACTGCTCTTTTAAGATCAGCAACTTTGTAATCACTTTATGCATGACTTCGATGGCGTTAAGACCACGTTCGGGATCGGAACTATGACCTGAACGGCCAAGCACTCTTATAGCCGTGCTCATATGTCCTTTGTGAGTAAATACAGGAGTCATATCAGTAGGTTCACCAATAATACAACGCGCAGGTTTTAAATTAGGGTGCTTACAAATTTGCTGCGCTCCCGCCATGGTGGTTTCTTCATCGGCCGTGGCAAGTATTAAAATAGGTTGTGTTTGCTGTTTTATATCAAGCTCACTAATAGCTTGTAATACAAAAGCAAAAAAGCCTTTCATATCAATACTACCTAACCCATATAAGTTATTGTTATGTTCAGTGAGTTTAAACGGGTCGTGGTTCCAGCGGCTATCGTCAAACGGTACGGTGTCTGTATGGCCTGCAAGCATTAAGCCGCCATCGCCTTCCCCCCGCTTAGCAAGTAGGTTGTAACGGCCTTTTCCACCTTCTAACTCTATAATTTCGCAAGTAAAACCTAAACTTTCGCACCAACGTGCTAGCAACTCTATTACCCCTTTATTACTCATACAAAGTTCATCATCTATTGCACTAATAGAGGGGGCTGCAATGAGTTGTTGGTACATAGAGATAAATGACGGCAAAGACATAAAAAAATCCAAAATAATTATTCAATTTAATTGCATAACAATATAAAAGTATTTATGATGAATATCAATTCACTTTTTAAGCATAAATATATTAAGTATAGCCATGAAGATAATGCGACGATAATCAACAATTCATTGAGAAAAGTATTAGCTAGCATCTAAGCTAGTGTAAGCGAACACCACACCTATTTAGTAGTAAATTTATAAACGAGTAAAAAATGAATGTAGCGATTATTGGCGCAAGCGGTTATAGCGGCGCAGAATTAGCAAGCTTAGTTGCTAAGCACCCTAATTTAACGTTATCGGGCTGTTATGTCTCTGAGGGAAGTTTAGATAAACATAAATTATTAAGTGATTTATACCCAGAGCATAGAAACCTTCTTGATATTCCTCTACTACCACTGAGCGAATCAGCGTTTGATGACATAAATTCGAGTGCCGATTACATCTGCTTATGTACTGATCACAAAGTAAGTGTTGATTTAGCCCCGCAGTTTTTAGCAATGGGTAAAAAAGTATTTGACCTATCAGGTGGTTACCGCCTTGCTAGCAACGACGACTATGTTACTTACTATGGTTTTGAGCACCAACATCCTGAGTTATTAAACGAAGCAGCCTACGGGTTAGCAGAGTGGAATAGCAGTGCAATTGCCAATGCAAATCTTGTGGCAGTAGCCGGCTGTTACCCAACCGCTGCGCTTAATGCGTTAAAGCCGTTGCAACAGGCAGGCTTGTTGAGTGATGAAAAAGTGATTATTAATGCTGTTTCAGGTGTTACTGGCGCAGGGCGTAAAGCCAGCGTAGGTACTCACTTTTGTGAAGTATCGCTTGCCCCGTATGGTTTATTTAACCATCGTCATGGGCCTGAAATTGAACAACACCTTGGCCACAAGGTGTTATTTACACCGCACTTAGGTAATTTTCCGCGTGGAATTTTAGAAACTATTTATGTACAGCTTAAGCCAGGCGTTACCAAGGAAAACGTATCTGATGCTTATCAAGTACTTAAAAACGAGCCGTTGATTCGTTTGTTAGCTGATAAAGTGCCATCTATTAAAAGCGTGGTAAAACAACCGTATGTTGATATTGGTTGGCAGCAGCAAGGCTCTCAACTGATTGTTATGGCAGCGATAGATAATCTATTAAAAGGCGCTGCGGGCCAAGCCTTGCAATGTATTAATTTATCAATGAATTTAGATCACACCACTGGCTTAAAAGGAGCCTTTTAATGAGCACTAAAACGTGGGTAATTAAATTAGGTGGTGCTGTACTTAATACTGAAAACGCGGCAAAAGCTTTGTTTGATGTATTAAACGCTGATCAAAATAATCAGTTTGTTATTGTTCATGGCGGCGGCTCGTTAGTCGACACTTGGCTAAAACAAGCAGGCTTTGCTAGTGCAAAGCACCAAGGACTGCGTATTAGCCCAAGTGAGCAAATGCCTTACATAGTGGGGGCGCTGGCTGGCTGTGCAAATAAGCAGCTGGTAAGCCAAGCTATTAATGCAGGCCATAAACCTGTTGGCCTTTGTTTGTATGAAGCCGGAGTTATGGCGTCTCAAAAGTTAAAAGCGCTTGGGCAAGTAGGTAAGTGCGAAAGTAATGATGATTCAATTGTTAACGATTTACTTAAGCTTGGTCGATTACCTATCGTGAGCTCTATTGGGTTTGATGAGCAAGGTAATTGGTACAATGTTAATGCTGATGAAGCTGCCGCAGCGATTGCTAGCAACTTAAATGCAGAACTTATTTTTATGACAGATGTAGAAGCAGTACTTGATGCAAACAAGCAGCCGTTACATCAACTTGACACAAAACACATTGATACTTTAATTGATGAAGGGGTAATTTTGGGCGGAATGGAGGTCAAAGTTAAGACCAGCCTGCACGCTGCCCAACATTTACGACGCGGTGTGTATATTTCCAGCTGGCAAAAGCCAGATAATTTAACTGCTTTGCTACAGGGCGAGCATGTCGGAACAAAAATTACACCATAGGGTTATCATGTTAGAGAATTTTTTAACGGGTCTAGAATTAGACCAGCAAGGCGCACTAAATTTACTAAAACTAGCGCGTGATTTAAAAGCAAAGCCAGAAAAGTACAGCCAAGTATTAGCGGGTAAGTCAATTGTTACCTTATTTGAAAAGCAAAGTTTACGTACGCGTTTATCGTTTGATATTGGAATTAACCGTTTAGGCGGCCACGCTGTGTATTTAGATCAGCAAAACGGCGCTATGGGTGCACGTGAATCTGTAAAAGACTTTGCACTTAATATTTCTACGTGGGCTGATGGTATTGTAGCGCGCGTAAACCAGCACAGCACGTTAACCACCTTAGGTGAATACTCTAGTGTACCTGTAGTGAATAGCTTGTGTGATTTATATCACCCGTGCCAGGCATTGGCTGACTTTTTAACGCTACAAGAAGTACACGGCGATGTAAGCGAGCTAAAAGTGGCTTACTTAGGTGAAGGTAACAACGTTACTCATTCACTTATGTTATTAGCGGCAACGCTAGGTACAGATTTTGTTGCTGTTACACCAAAAGGCAGCTCGCCTGATTCGCAAATTCTTAAAAAGGCTGAGCAAATTGCTGCAATGAATGGTGCATCAGTAATGGTAAGCGACCGTGTAGAAGCCGCTGTAGGCGCTAATGTTGTATATGCAGATACGTGGGTGTCTATGGGTGATGATACGCCTCTTGAGCAAGTTAAAGAAAAATACATGCCATATCAGCTAAACCAAGCATTGCTAGAACAAACAGGTGCGACTACGGTATTACATTGCCAACCGGCACACCGTGAGTTTGAAATTACCTCTGAGGTAATGGATGGCCCAGCATCAAAAATTATTCAACAAGCAGAAAATCGCATGCATGCGCAAAATGCTCTGCTAGTTACATTACTAAATCCAAATTTTGTTAAGGAACACCTATGAGTTCAATTAAAAAAGTCGTTTTAGCCTATTCAGGTGGTCTTGATACTTCAGCTATCGTGCCATGGTTAAAAGAAAACTACGGTTGTGAAGTAATTGCCTTTGTTGCCGATGTAGGCCAAGGCGCTGAAGAGCTTGAAGGCGTTGAAGAAAAAGCCATCGCATCAGGCGCATCTGAGTGTTACGTAGTTGACTTAAAAGATGAAATGGTAAGTGAGTACATTTACCCAACGCTTAAAACGGGTTCTATTTACGAAGGTACTTATTTATTAGGTACGTCTATGGCGCGTCCTATTATTGCTAAAGCGCAAGTTGAAATTGCACGTAAAGTAGGTGCCGATGCACTTTCGCATGGTTGTACTGGTAAAGGTAATGACCAAGTACGTTTTGAATCATGTTTTGCAGCGCTTGCACCCGATTTAAAAGTAATTGCACCATGGCGTGAGTGGGATTTATCAAGCCGTGAATCATTATTAGATTACTTGGCTGAGCGTGATATTCCGTGTTCTGCTTCAGCAACAAAAATTTACAGCCGTGATGCTAACGCATGGCATATTTCGCACGAAGGTGGCGAGCTTGAAGATCCATGGTGTGAGCCTAGTGACCAAGTTTGGACCTGGACTAATTCACCAGAGCAAGCACCAGATAAAGCTGAGCATGTAACGCTTACGGTTATTGAGGGTGAAGTGGTTGCCGTAAATGGCGAGCAGCTTAAACCTTACGACTGTTTAGTTAAATTAAACGACATTGCTGCGCCACATGGTGTTGGCCGTGTAGATATTGTAGAAAACCGTTTAGTAGGCATGAAATCGCGCGGCTGTTACGAAACACCAGGCGGTACCGTTATTATGGCGGCACTGCAAGCCATTGACGAGCTAGTGCTTGATAAATCAAGCCGTAAGTGGAAAGAAGTACTGGGCGGTGAATTTTCGCATTTAGTCTATGACGGTCGTTGGTTTACACCACTAAAAGACTCTATTTTAGCCGGTGCAGAAGCACTTTCTACACTTGCTACAGGTGAAGTTGTACTTAAGCTTTACAAAGGCCAAGTGACAGCCGTTCAGAAAAAATCACCTAATAGCTTATACAGCGAAGACTTTGCTACATTTGGTGAAGACGACGTATATGACCAGTCACACGCTGAAGGCTTTATTCGTTTATTCTCGCTTTCGAGCAGAATTTCAGCAATGGCTAAAAAGTAAATTATTTATAGCCCCTTGTATAAGGGGCATTACAGGGTTTGGAGAGATTTCATGGCATTATGGGGCGGACGTTTTTCTACGGGTCCAGATGAGGCGTTTAAACAATTTAACGACTCACTTCCGTTCGATTATCAGTTAGCAGAGCAAGATATTATTGGCTCTGTGGCATGGGCAGGTGCGCTTGAGCAAGTAAATGTACTCACAAGCGATGAGCACACCAAATTGGTTGCAGCACTAAATGAACTGCTCGAAGAAGTAAAAGCAGATCCACAAGCAGTGGCAACCTCAGGTGCAGAAGACATTCACTCGCACGTAGAAGCTGCACTAATCGAAAAAGTAGGTGATTTAGCTAAAAAGCTACACACAGGCCGAAGCCGTAATGACCAAGTAGCCACTGACTTTAGATTATGGTGCCGTGATACTGCCGATCATTTGCTTGGTGCTATTGCTGCACTAAAAGCTGAGTTTGTGGCGTTAGCTGAGCGCGAGCTGGGAACTATATTGCCAGGCTACACTCACTTACAACGTGCTCAACCTGTGTTATTTAGTCATTGGTGTATGGCCTACGTTGAAATGCTAGAGCGAGATGAAAGCCGCCTACAAGATGCCAAAGCGCGCTTTAATTTTTGTCCTCTTGGCAGTGGTGCACTCGCAGGTACTGCCTACCCAATTGATCGCCAAGCTTTGGCGCAAGGCCTAGGCTTTACTGGCGCAACTAAAAACAGCCTTGATGGCGTATCTGACCGTGATTTTGTAGTAGAGCTTTTAAGCTGTGCTTCTATTTCTATGATTCATTTATCGCGTATGGCTGAAGATTTAATATTTTATAACTCTGGTGAAGCCGGATTTATAGAGCTTGCTGATAATGTTACCTCTGGCTCATCGTTAATGCCGCAGAAAAAGAACCCTGATGCACTAGAGCTTATTCGTGGTAAAACGGGCCGTGTATTTGGTGCGTTTAGTGCCATGATGATGACCTTAAAAGCACTCCCTCTTGCGTATAATAAAGATATGCAAGAAGACAAAGAAGGTCTTTTTGACGCTATGCCAACTTGGCTTGCCTGTATTCACATGGCGCAAGCGTGTATCAAAGGCGTAAAAGTAAACGGCGATAAAACGCTTGCAGCGGCAAAAGGCGGCCATGCTAATGCAACAGAGCTTGCAGACTACTTAGTAGCTAAAGGTGTGCCATTTAGAGAAGGCCACCACATTGTGGGTGTACTTGTGCAGCTTGCTATAAGCGAAGGTAAAACTCTTGAAGAGCTTTCGCTTGAGCAGTACAAATCGGTTAATGACGTGTTTGAAGATGACGTTTACCCAGTACTTGAAATAGATGCCTGTATTAAAGCTCGTCAAGCGCTTGGCGGTACATCTATTGAACAAGTGACCAAAGCGGTTAAAGAAGCCAAAAAAAAACAGCAAATAACGGTTCGTGATGCAAATTTAGATGATGTTGAAGGTATTGCTAGGCTGATACAGCACTGGGCCACTGTAGGTGAAAACTTGCCGCGTGCTAAAAGCGACATGGTGCATTCAATTAACGAATTTGCAGTAACAGAAATAGACGGCAAAGTGTCGGGATGTGCATCGTTATACATTTACGACACGGGGCTTGCTGAAATACGCTCTTTAGGCATAGATCCACAAAGCGCGGTAACTGGGCAGGGTAGGCAGCTTGTAGAGCACTTATTAGCAAAAGCCAAAAAATTGGCGCTTAATCGCGTTATTGTATTAACCCGTGTGCCAGACTTTTTTGAACAGCAACGTTTTACTTTTTGTAGTAAAGAATCGTTACCAGAGAAGGTAATGAAAGATTGCGAACTTTGCCTTCGTAAAGAAAACTGTGACGAAGTAGCAATGGAATATATTTTAAAGCCAAGTACACGTGCGGAGATCCCGTGTAAATACGTGGCTTAAATTCCCTGGATATAAAAAACGTACGGTTACCCCTGTACGTTTTTTTATGTGTATAATAAACTGGTCAGATGAGTTTGGTGTCAGCTAGGGTTTTAGATTTAGTTTTAATAAATAGTTGTAGGTAGCATGTATTTTTAATATGTCAAAAAATGTTGGCACATTGGTTGCTTTGTATAAGTCAGATAGCAAAATAGCTATCACTGCTTAAAACAGGTAATGCAATTACCTACATGATGGTGTGATTAAAAGTTGCGCCAAATAATATTAAAACTTATACAAGGAACAATCACATGCAAGTTTCAGCTAATAGCCAATTACAAATGCAAGCATACAATAAAACACAACAATTACAGCCTGCGACGGAACAAACTGCTAGCCCTAAAACACTACAATCTGATACAGTAAGCTTCTCTCAAGAGGCGATGAGCGCTTCTAGTAATGATCTGCAGAGAGCAGGAATAATTTTGCCGGGTGGAAATCCACGCCCGAAATAATTACTATGGGATTTTAATGTTTTTAACTGATTTCTTTGGTTACTTTTCTCTATCGGCCCTAAATTTTTGGGCATTCTCTATGGCTTTTTTATTTAACCTATTTGTTTACAGCTTAGGAGTAAAAAGAGAAACAACATTGCTGATAAGTTCATTTATCATGATGGTATCCTATGGCGTATCTGATTACTCTTTAACATGGGTATCTATAAATGAACTTACTTACCTCGATTGGGCCCTCTATGATGCCATTACAATTGCACTTCTAGTTACTACATATAGAATAATTAAAAAAGTAACTGTTTCTTTTACTTATTTAATCACGGGTTTAAGTATAAACATGTGTCTGCTGTTAGCTATGCATTTAGATGTTTTTATATATAATAATCGGGACACATGGCTTCTTTGGGATATATATGGTTTTACTGTTAGTATCATAGATATATTTATGATAGTAGCCTTGATTGTAGATAGGGATTTCTTAGGTCTCCACAAACTCAAAAATAAGCTTTTTGGTTTGTTTAAGTCTTCAAAAACGCAGCACATAATCTAGCTTAAATGTATATTTCTGAAGCCCTAATGGATTATGTAGCGGCTTTCTCCCAATGGGGCTTCTTAATGGCCTTCCTCTACTGTCTAGTCTCCAGCATAAACAAAGAAAATAAATCTCCTGTTTATTTGTCTGCATTAATGCTCTGCTCATATATTTTTGGCAGCTATATAAAATTGTTAGATAACCTATATCTTAATTGGGCGTTCTACGATTTTATTACAATTGTAGCGTTGCTCTCTTTGCAGTACTTCAATGTTTTTAAACGTAACAAAGCTTTCCTGTTCCTCGTTCTGGCTTTAACTGCTAATGCCGTACTTACATTGCTTTTGTATTATGACTTATATGTTCTATATAACTTTGAGCCATGGTGGTATTGGAGTGTTTATTCTATCGGCGTAAACGTAATTGATGTTTTAATGATGCTTTCACTAGTGGTTAACCAGCTAAAGAGTAATCGGCTTATTGAAAAGTTATAAGTGTGGCTGAACTTTAATAACGTGAGGTTTGCTGCATTTGTGGGGCTATTTATTGAGTTTTAGTTGCCAGGCGAGGGCTGTGGTACTGACGAGGGTCAGATGAATTATGTTAATATTACTTATTTTTTGCCTAACTACATAGTGTTTCAAACAAAATGGCTATTATTGATGTAATCTCTAACTTCGATTTCGCTTATATATTAAGCGCTATTGTGCAGTGGGGGTTTCTCATGGCCTTTTTATACTCATTAGTATCTTCAATAAATAACCCCTTTAAAGGCTTTGTTGTACTTTCGAGTATTATGGCGATAGGTTATTTGCCTTGGATATTTACAAACTTTCAAACGGTTACTTATTTAGATTTTGCCCTTTTAGATATCGCTATTTTAGTTGCTGTTTATGTAACTCAGCGTTATTTTATTAAAGAGAAAACGACAGCTTATGTCTACTTAATCATCGGCCTTAGCGTTAACACCTTTTTAGCCCTATGCATGTATCTAGATACCAATATTCTATATAATTACACCTACTGGTGGTTTTGGCGCTTTTATTCATCGGCTGTTATGTTTTCTGATTTGTGTATGATTGCCGTACTAATTATCAATAGAGACTTTTTAGGCTTAATTAAGCTTAAAAGGTGGCTTTTGCAGCTAGCATTTTAAAGACGAAGTATCGAAACGTTTATGGCGATGAAAGTTTTTTTAGTTTTAATAAGTAAAATACTAAGCTAGGTGCTCAGTTAATGGTGTTGTTTATTATTTTTGAGGTGCTTATTATTAGCGTTTACTTTTAAGATGGATATCATCTCTTTTTTATTAGATGTGAGAATTGCCCATATAATCGGTGTGGTATTGCAATGGGGGTTCCTCATGGCATTTTTATATTCTTTAGTCTCATCTATCAATTCACGCTTTAAAGCGTTAGTTATACTTTCATCGATTATGGCTATTTCGTATTTTCCAGGTGTTTTGTTCAATTACCAAACCATTACTTACCTTGATCTCGCTATTTTAGATGCTATCACCATTGTGGTTTTAATTATTGCCCAATACTTTTATATTAAAGAGAAAACGGTTGCATTTATGTATCTTATGCTTGGGCTGAGTATCAACATGTGCTTTGCTCTAGGTATGTATTTAGACTCTTATATTTTACATAATTACACCTATTGGTGGTTTTGGGGGTTGTATTCATCAGTGGTGGCGATTTCTGATCTGAGTATGATTTTAGTGCTGTTTATTAATAAAGACTTTTTAAAAATTATTTATTTCAAAAACCTTATTTACTCGTTCTTTGCTAAGAAACCGCAATAGTGAATAATGTTCTAATCCCTCCTGAAGTGTCAGTTTATATCGGTGCGTTAGTGCAGTGGGGGTTTTTAATGGCCTTTTTATATTCACTAACAACTAGCATTAACAATCCATCAAAACAGGCAGTATGGCTATCTTTAGTTATGGTAGTTTCTTACTGCTTAAGTACAGTTATAGATATTTACAACATTAGTTACATAGAACTGTTTTGCTATGATGTAGGCACTTTATTTTTTATTTTATTTCTGCGGTATTTCCTACCTGAAAAGCGCATATCTACTTACTTATTATTTGGCTTGAGCATCAATTCGTTATTATTTTTAGCTATGCACATAGATGTGTTTGTACGTGGTAATTACGAACCGTGGTGGTTTTGGTCTGTTTATACAGTTGTTATTAATATGATGGATATCATCATGGTTGGTATTTTTTTCGTTAAAAAGGATTTTTTAATGTTAGTGCATGCTACTGATAAGTTGGTGAACGGTGTTATGAGATTGAAGCAAAGTGGCTGATGTTCTTTGGGGACTGGTCGATTTAGGGTACAACGTAGGTATTTTGTTTACGTGGTTTTTTCTTATTGCCTTTTTGTAAAACTTATCGGCAAGTATTAATAAGCCAGATAAGAGCAGGGCACAACTTTCATTTATTATGATGGTATCCTACATAGCTAGTTTGTTTGTGGATCCAATTATAGAAACACCGCACTTAAATTATTTTTATTATGATGCTGTAACTATCTTGGTTTTACTTCTGTGGCGTAATTTCACCAAACAAACTATACCTACGCCCTTTTATTATTTAATTGTAGGGCTGAGCTTTAATGCCTGTTTATTTTTAGGTATGCATTACGACATTGTTATACAAGGTACACTTTACTATTGGTGGTTTTGGGCGGTATATATTTTTGGGATGTATTTTAGCGATTTCACAATGGCAATTGTACTAATTATAAACAGAGATATTTTAGGTTTACTTCGGCTTAGGAGATATTTGAGATTATTTATAGAAAGGCTGAGGGAGTGAGTTAATTTAATTATTGTTTTATGGTATTTGCTACGCCTCAAAAGTGTAGATAGCGGTACAATTTTTACTTTTAGGCATTAAGGTTTCATGATTGATTTAATATTAAATACCAATATAACCTTCTACATAGGTGCATTTGTACAGTGGGGCTTTTTAATGGCTTTTTTGTATTCACTTGCCAGCTCAATAAATAACGCTGATAAGAGCAAAGTTTGGTTAACATCAATCATGGCACTTTCATATTCATCTAGCTTATTTATTGATATGGACTCCATAACCTACTTTGATTTTTTCTTATTTGATGCTGCAACACTAGCCTCAATTGCTTTATGTGGTTTTTTTATAAAAAGTTGCACCTTGTACATTTATTTACTTATTGGGTTAAGTATTAATACTTCTTTATTTTTTGCGATGTACATAGACAACGATATTATGCATCACTATGAGTACTGGTGGTTTTGGGATATTTACTTTGTAGGTGTTAATTTTAGCGATTTACTAATGATTACAGTAAGCCTTTTAAATAAAGATATTTTAGGTTTAGCAAAGTTAAGTAATTATTTAACAACAAAATTTAAGCCCTCACGATATGCATAGCCTGTTATGGGCGATGGCTGACCTATACGATTACATAACCATTTTAATTACATGGCTGTTTGTTTTTGCATTTTCATATTGCTTATCTACAAGCATAAATAAGTCAGATAAAAGTTTAGCCCAAATATCATTTATTATGATGGCTTCATATACATCAAGTATGGTTATGGACCCGCAAACAGCCACACCTCACTTAAAACTGTTCTTATTTGATGCAGTTACCATAATCGCTTTGATGATATGGATGATTTTTTTATCGAAAGCTAAACCGATCGCTTTTTATTATTTAATCGTGGGGCTTAGTTTTAATGCGTTTGTATTTTACGGTATGCATTACGATAGTATCGTTCTTGGTAATATAGAGTATTGGTGGTTTTGGGGGCTTTATGGTATTGGGCAGCTTACAAGTGACTTAGTAATGGCATTGGTTTTATTTATAGACAAAGATATTTTAGGCTTGGTAAAGCTTAAACGCGCTTTATTTAACCGCAATGAATTACAAGCTATGGCTAAAAAGTAGTTAGGTATAAAGTAGTTAGGTATATTAGCGCACCAAAGTGCGCTAATTGTGTTTATTTAGTTTGCGTCGCAGCCTAATCTTTGTTTTAAAGCATCAACTACAAGTGGACTTACAAATTCGCTCACATCGCCATTATGGCGGGCAACTTCTTTTACCAAGGTTGATGATATAAACGAGTTGCGCTCAGAAGGTGTTAAAAACACGCTTTCTAAATCTGGATTTAGGCGGCGGTTCATATTTGCGAGCTGAAATTCGTAATCAAAATCAGACACCGCTCTAATACCGCGAATAAGCACATCAGCTTTATGATCAAAAGCTAAATCGGCTAGTAAGCCTGAAAAGCCAATCACTTTTACATTACTCAAATGCCCTAAAATAGTGTTGGCTAAATCAACTCGCTCATCGAGACTAAAGCACGGCTTTTTAGAAGGGTTATGAGCAATAGCAACAATAACCGTGCTAAACATTTTAGCTGCGCGCTGAATTAGGTCTGTGTGGCCGTTGGTTAACGGGTCGAATGTACCAGGATAGATTGCCGTAACGTTCATAGATTTCACTAACTATTATTTTTTAAGTAGTCTATCAGTGTTTGTTCTACAAATCAGCCTAGGAGATCAGGTTGAGCTTTTATGTTTGATATTTAATCAGTAAAAGTGCTTTAAATGAGTTACCATTTTTTAAAGTGTAATTACGCTGCTTAGGCTTTGCGTTAGCTAACAGCACTACATTATTGCAAATGTCTGCGTGCAGCATAATCAGACTTCGTTTTTAAAATAGTAAATTATGATGGTATTTAAACCAGCCCGATTTGTTTATACTGCAAGGCTGATATTTAGTGTAATGTAGTTTATAAGTTAATTTGAGTCGTCGCATATGAATACTAAGGATAAAATAATACACACCAGTATTTCGTTATTTAATGAACATGGTGAGCGTGCAATATCAACCAATCATATTGCATCACATTTAGGGATGAGCCCGGGTAATCTTTACTATCATTTTAAAAATAAAGAAGACATTATCCGACATATTTTTGCGCTTTACAGCGAGCATTTACATACTCATTTTAAACCCATTGAAGCAAACGATGATGCATTTGATCATCTAACAGCTTATTTAGATTCATTATTTGAGCTAATGTGGCGCTATCATTTTTTTTACGACAACTTAGGCGACATCCTCTCCAGAGATGAAAGCTTAAAACAAGCCTACATTGGTTTTCAGTCAACTTTATTAGAGCAGGTTCGCCAAGTTATTTTAGGCCTGCGCGATAACGAAATGATTGCCATAGAAGAGCAAGATGCGCTTGAACTTGCCCATACTCTTAAGCTAACCGTTAGTTTTTGGACTCCGTATATTAAAGCGCGTAGGCTCAGTGGTAATTTAGCTGAGCAAGATATTTATCATGGCATTTTAAAAGTATTAGCATTATTTAGGGCTTACAGCACCGAAAAAAGCATTCTTAAAATGAATCAGTTACGTGAAAAATACACCCAACTTGCAGAGCAAGCGCCAGCGCTTGCCTAACTGCTGTTAGTTGGTTAGTTCCTAGACGCAAAAATTTTTGCTATAATCGCGCGCCCAATGCCTGGGAGCGCGAATTCCCGCAGTCTAAGAGTGAACTATGCTTAAATTTATCGTCAAACTACATCCTGAAATTGCCATTAAAAGCCGTTCGGTACGTAAACGCTTTACTAAAGTGTTAGAAAATAACATTAAAATTGTATTGCGCCGTGTTGACGAAAAAGTACAAGTAAGAAACAACTGGGATAATATTTCTGTTGTAACTAAGCTTGATGATGCACAAACACGCCTAGACTTTATCGATAGCTTGCAGCGCATTCCTGGTATTGTGCAATTTATTGAAGTGACCGAAACTGATTTCACAACGCTTGACGATATCTATAAAAAAACCATAGACCTAGTAGGGCACACCATTGTTGGTAAAACGTTTTGTGTACGCGCAAAGCGTATTGGTCAACACGACTTTACTTCTACCGATTTAGAGCGTTACGTGGGTGGTGGTTTAAACCAGCACGTTGAAGGCGCGCGCGTTAAGTTAAGCCGCCCAGAAGTAACTATTCGCTTAGAAGTAAAAGACGATAAAGCCTACATAGTTACGCAAACTCACCTAGGTATGGCAGGCTTTCCACTACCAACACAAGAAGACGTGCTTTCGTTAATGTCAGGCGGCTTTGACTCAGGTGTAGCAAGTTATCAGATGATCCGTAAAGGCGCTCGCACGCACTTTTTATTCTTTAATTTAGGTGGCGCAGCACATGAAATTGGTGTTAAACAAGCCAGCTACTACTTATGGAAAAAATTTAGCTCTACTCATAAAGTTAAATTTATCACGGTTGATTTTGAACCGGTTGTTGCCGAAATTTTAGAGAACGTTGAAAACAGCCAAATGGGTGTTGTGCTAAAACGCATGATGATGCGTGCTGGCAGCCAAGTAGCCGAAAAATTAAATATTCAAGCCTTGGTAACTGGTGAGAGTATAGGTCAGGTTTCTAGCCAAACCTTAGCTAATTTAAGTGTGATTGACCGCGTAACAGAAACCCTGATTTTGCGCCCACTTATTCAGCACGACAAACAAGAAATTATTAATATTGCCCGTAAAATTGGCACCGCAGAAATGGCCGAAACCATGCCTGAGTATTGCGGCGTAATATCTAAAAAGCCAACAGTTAAAGCTAAACTTGACGTTATTAAAGCCGAAGAAGAAAAGTTCGACTTTGATGTGCTTAATACAGTTGTTGAAAACGCTCGCATTATGGATGTGCGTGATATAGACGTAGAAGCTAAGCAAGAACTTAAAGAAGCTGAGTCGGTAGTTGATTTACCAGCGGGTGCAGTGGTTGTTGATATTCGCTCACCAGAGGAAGAGGATGCAGCGCCGCTTGAGATTGACGGTATAGATGTAGTGCATTTACCGTTTTTCCGCTTAGCGACTAAATTTGGTGATCTGCCAAAAGATAAGGATTACTACCTGTATTGTGAAAGAGGGGTTATGAGCCAGTTACAGGCGCTTATTCTTCATGAAGCAGGCTTTACGGGTGTAAAAGTTTACCGCCCGTAAAGGTTAACCGTAATTTAGAGCGTGGTTTATACCACGCTTTTTTTTGCCTTAATTTTAGCAAGTAGGGCATCGTTTAGCGGGGTGCTGATATTTAATCGCTTTCCTTGTTGGCTAATATAGCCACAAATGGCGTCTATTTCGGTTTGTCGGTTATGCGCTACGTCTTGATGCATTGAAGAGTAGTTTTCAGCGGTTAGCATCATTACGTTGTAAGCGTTGTTAAGCGCATCGGCCAGCTTAATATCAAGCTTTAAAGCATGGGCTATTTGGCATGCCTCAGTTAATAAATTAAAGATAATGCTATTAAAATAAGGGACACGTAACTGACCATTTTTAATATCATACAGTGCGCTTAATGGGTTAATGGCAATATTTACTAATAGTTTTTCAAAACGTAGCTGCTCAATATTAGTACTGTAGCTTAGCTGCGGCACGTTTTGCAATTGCTCACACATTGCTTGGCGATAACTGTGCGCGCAAGGGTTGCAGGCACCTAATACGCTTTTACCTTCACCGGTGTGCTGTACTATAAAGTCGTTTGTTTTAAAGCCAGCCATGCTGGTGGTTAAAAAGTACAACGCTTGTTGCTTATCGAGTTGCTCATTGAGCGTTTCAACATTACCCATCCCGTTGTGCGATACAACAAGTACACTACTTGGCGATAAAAAGGGTTTAATTTGCGTAAAGGCCGATTGCACCTGAAAAGCCTTTACTGCAAAAATAACAATATCAAACGCGGGCTGTTCATTAATTTGCTTAAGTGTAATAAACCGCGCATTAATTTTTTGCGAAGGCTGTTTTGCTTTGCAATAAAAGCGTGTATTTGCAGTGGCTTTGCGTGTTAACACATGAACAGTGTGAGCTTTAGATAAAAAATGGCTTAGCAATAAACCAATAGCGCCGTCGCCAATAATAAGAATATTAGCCATAAGGGTTCTTTTTTCGAGGAGTAAAAATGGTTCTTAGTAAAAAGTACGTGGCCGCGCCGGCAAAATCAGCAATAAAATCACCTAAAGAGGCCTGCCTGTAGGGAAGCGCATCTTGCATTATTTCTATTGCTGCACCGTAGCCCGCAAGCAAAAGTACTTGCGTGTACAGCGGTAACTTAAAGGCTTTATCCATAATGATGGCAAGTATAAAAAAAATCCCAAAGTGGGCAACTTTATCAACATGTGGAAATAAGTTCGTAACGCCGCCTTTTATTTCTTTGGCAAATAAGAGGGTAAACACCACAATACTAATCAAAAAAACTGCTTGGTAAACACGCCTTGTCACGATAAATCCTAAAACCGCTTAAAAAAGAGGCTGCAGTATATCAAACTAAATTAGTATCGCACCTGAACAACTGGCAGAAAAATGTAAAGATTTATAATTTTAGCGTTATAATCGGCGCATAAATTTAGATTTAATAGTTAGGAGAACCCAATGCCTTCATTTGATATCGTATCAGAAGTAGAAATGAACGAAGCTAAAAATGCAGTAGATAACGCCAACCGTGAGCTAGAAACGCGCTTTGACTTTAGAGGTGTTGACGCATCAATTGAGCTAAACGACAAAACAATTAAATTAAAAGCAGAAGCTGACTCACAAGTTATGCAGTTGTTTGATATTTTAGCAGGTAAAATTTCTAAGCGTGGTATGGACGTAGCAAGCTTGGAACTACAAGACATCACTCGTGCTGGTAAAAACGTGTTTCGTAATGTTGCACTTAAACAAGGCATTGAGAAAGACATGGCTAAAAAAGTAGTTAAAGCCATTAAAGACTCAAAAGTAAAAGTACAAGCTGCTATTCAAGGTGAAGAAGTACGTGTAACGGGTAAAAAGCGTGACGATTTACAAGCCGCTATGCAAGTCGTTCGCACTGCAGATTTAGGCCAGCCTTTCCAGTTTAAAAACTTTCGCGATTAATTAGCTAAGTGTCTTTAGTATTTTAAAGTGAAAATTTAAATGTGTGGTTATTAAATATATTAGCCACACATTTTACCCCGCCCTAATTACAGCCTTTACTTACTCGCAAGCCTAAACCCCTTTTACCTACGTAAAATTACTCTACTGTTATTCCATATTCTTTTAACGTTATTTAAATGCATTATTAAACCTGCTTATCACGCAGTTGCGTATATTAGGCTATTCTTAATATCAATATTACTTAATAGCGACTGTTAAAGGCTTTGAATGCTTAAGTTTCTTGTTTTTATAATTATTATTGCGTGCAGTAAGTTTAGCTTTGCCAAGCCAATAAATGTAGATGTGTTGGTAGAGGACGGTTACTTTCCAATTATTATTAATGCCGAAAAAGAGCAAGGGTTAGCGCCTGAGTTTGTAAAAATACTCAATGACTCTCAAAGCGAATATAAATTTACTCTTAACTCTTTGCCTGTAAAAAGGCTCAAAAAGTGGGTCGAATGGGGGGAATTCGACATGTTGTTTTTAATGGCTATGCAATGGGTGCCTGAAGTAGCAAGAAGTGCCTTACAGGAAACGAGCTTTTATGTTATTGCTAAAAATGAGTTGTATACGCTGGCACAAAACGCCCAAAAGCAAAGCTATTTCGATGACTTACATGCTTTAACAAAAGCGGGAGTATTGGGGTATTCCTATCGTTTTGCTGATTTTAAAACCGATGCACAGTATTTAAGTGAAGAACACCAAGTTAGTTTAACAATCGATGAGTTTAACGTTGTTAAAATGCTGCTATTAAAGCGTGCCGATGTAGGGGTGTTAAATAACATAGCTTATCAATACTTTAAAAAGAACAACATTTTTAATATGAACCTGCTTTATAAGAGTAATACCCCAGATGCTATATACGATACTCATTTTTTAGTTAATCCTGCGCGCAGTAAAATTACGGTAAAACAAATGGATAAGCTTTTAAATTCGTCTGAAATAAAACCTAAAATCACAGCGCTTTTAAGTTCATACGGCGTAACATCCAGCTTTACTGAAAATAAATAATATAACCTTTAGCTATATAGACGTCCGTTGACATTTGTAAACAAACTGCTCACAATAACCGCCTATTTTCAAGGTGCTTGCTGGTTGCTAAATACAGGGTTTAAAGTATTAAAACTAACAGCGAGATAATCGGGAAGTTGGTGCGCCTTTATGACAAAAGCAATCCCAACACTGCCCCCGCAACGGTAAAGTATTAACGCATTTATGTGTTTACTGAGTCCGGAGACCGGCCTTGAAGTAATCTTACTTACTTAAATCTTTGCGGTGGGCAAAGATAGGGAACATCATGCTAAATAAAACAACTCTTGGCGTTGCTATCTCGGCTGCGCTGTCTTTTTCTGTATCTGCTGCACAAAGCCCAATTGAAAAAATCACTGTTACCGCTAATAAATTTGAACAATCAATAAAAAATGTTTTAGCGAGCGTTAATGTAATTGAACGCTCCGAAATAGATGCAAGCAATGTACGCGATTTACCAACCTTACTAAGCACACAGGTGGGTTTTCAAATTAATCCTAATGGTGGCTTTGGCCAAACGTCGGGCGTGTCTTTACGTGGTACAGGTTCTGGCGATACGCTAATTTTAATTGATGGTGTACGCACGGGCTCAGCCACGCTAGGACAAAAAGCATTAAGTAACGTGCCGCTAAATAGTATTGAGCGAATCGAGATCATAAAAGGCTCGCGTGCAGCTGTGTATGGCTCAGATGCATTAGCTGGGGTTATTAATATAATAACGCGTGAAGCGAGCAATGTATCACTTGATGCCACATTTGGCTCTAACGCTTATCAAAACTATCAGCTTGCAGGTTCAGTAAAATCAAATGAAGTGGTTAGCGCATTTAATGCAGGCTTTGAAAAAACCGATGGTTTTGATGCATTACAAGGTATAGCGCCCGATGACGACAGCTATGAAAATAAAAACGTAGGCTTTAAAGTAAACTATACAGATGCACACTACGGTAACTTTAAGCTACTAGGCCAGTACAGCGAAGGCTACGCGGACTACGATAGCAGCTTTAGCCCGGCTACGAGCACGGTTGAAAGAGGGGACTTTAAAAACTATCAACTGTCGGCGCAGTGGAGCAAAAACTACACTAACCAATCTCATGCTATAGATGTTGCTTTTGCAACCGATGATTCTGACAGCACATATGTGGACTCTTTTACCGGCGGGCCATTAACCAGTACATTTGTTACTAAGCGCTCGCAAGTAGATTACAGCGGCCAATACCGCTTAACAAATGCGCTTAATATTAGCGGCGGCGTTAATTGGTATAACGATGATGTATCGCAAAGCTCGCAAGCATTTGATGAAGATAGCCGCGATGTATTAGCGGTGTTTGTTGGGGCTTATTACGACACCGACACTGTGCTTGCCAATTTAACTCTTCGCCAAGACGACGATGAACAGTTTGGTGATGAAACAACCTATACTGCGGCGGCTGGTTATCATTTATCTGAAAATTCAACATTTAGAATTAGTCAAAGCACAGGTTTTAAAGCGCCAACATTTAACGATTTATACTACCCAAATTTTGGTAATCCAGATCTCCAACCTGAAAAATCAATAAACCGCGAGCTTGGTGTAAATGTTAATTTTGACAGTGCACAAGTCGATTTTGCAATTTTTAGAAACGACATCGAAGATAAAATTGATTACGATGAAAACTTTGCGTTAGCTAATATAAACGAAGCTCGCTATGAAGGGGTTGAATTTAGCCTTACACAACAAATTTTAGGGTTTGATAGCCACTTTAATTTTGCATATTTAAGTGCCGAAAACAAAGAAACCGGCGATGAGCTACGCAATGTTGCCAAGCGCACTGCTAATTGGGAGCTCGCAAAGCAATTTGGTGATTTTGATGCTCGCATTGATATGCAATACCGCAGTGATCGCGAGGGGGCAGTCACGCGCCTAGGATCGTATACACTTTGGAACCTAGCGGGTAACTATCATGTAAACGATAATATTGAGCTGTCGCTGCGTGTAGAGAACCTATTTGACAGAGATTACAATGTGGTTGACTCAAGAGCTGACTTTACAAGCGGTGAAGTATATTACTACAACACCCCAGAGCGCCGCTTTTTTGCAGGTGCAAGCTATCAGTTTTAATAGCGTTTTTTAATATACAAAAGCCCGATTTATATCGGGCTTTTTAATGTGTATTTATACCAATTCGCATTAATACTTAATCATTTTCAGGGGCTAAATGTGTCGCTATCTGCGTTAAAAAATTCTCATTTAGAACAACTAAATAGCGAATTTTTTGCCTTGCTATCAACACGTTTATCCATCCTCAAAATAGA
>NZ_JAQREI010000020.1:0-67770 GCF_028599215.1 Pseudoalteromonas sp. Angola-30 | reverse complement strand
ATCAGCTATCAGCTATCAGCTATCAGCTATCAGCTATCAGCTATCAGCTATCAGCTATCAGCTATCAGCTATCAGCTATCAGCTATCAGCTATCAGCTATCAGCTATCAGCTATCAGCTATCAGCTAGAAATTTTGATCATATTAACTTACGTGTCAAGACGAGCTTGTCTTAAACTGACGGCTGACGACTATAAAAACAAAAAACCCAAGCCGAGGCCTGGGTTTTTAAACAGTTAACTAAAAGAGTTTACTTCTTCTTTTTAACTGCTTTTTTGTTTGGTAAATCAGTGATTGAACCTTCAAAAATTTCAGCTGCAAGGCCAATAGACTCGTTCAATGTTGGGTGAGCATGAATAGTAAGTGCTAAATCTTCACCGTCTGCGCCCATTTCAACTGCTAAGCCGATTTCGCCAAGCATTTCGCCTGCGTTAATACCCACCATAGCACCACCGATTACACGGCCACTGTCTTTATCAAAGATAAGCTTAGTAGAACCTTCAGTACGTGCAGATGCAATTGCACGACCTGATGCAGCCCACGGGAATACCGCAGTTTCAATGCTTAAGCCTTGCTCTTTTGCTTCTTTCTCAGTCACACCTACCCATGCGATTTCTGGATCAGTGTAGGCAATTGAAGGAATACATTTAGGGTCGAAGAAGTGCTTCTGACCAGAGATAACCTCTGCTGCAACATGGCCTTCGTGTACCGCTTTATGCGCAAGCATAGGTTGGCCAACTAAATCACCAATTGCAAAAATATGGTCTACGTTAGTACGTAATTGCTTATCAACATTAATAAAGCCACGCTCATCTACATTAACACCTGCCTTATCAGCATCAAGTAAGTTGCCGTTA
Organism: Pseudoalteromonas sp. Angola-30; assembly: GCF_028599215.1. Taxonomy (NCBI): domain Bacteria; kingdom Pseudomonadati; phylum Pseudomonadota; class Gammaproteobacteria; order Alteromonadales; family Pseudoalteromonadaceae; genus Pseudoalteromonas; species Pseudoalteromonas sp. Angola-30. Next base: position 66,915 of record NZ_JAQREI010000020.1, on the reverse strand, counting down.
GGCGTACGGCCTACAGCAACAAGTACTTTGTCGTAACGTACTGGCTCAGCTGGTGCGTTTTTGCCTTCAAAAGTAACGTATAAGCCATCATCTTTCGCTTCAACGCCAACAACTTTAGTTGAAAGCATAACATTGAATTTTTTGCTTACGTATTTTTGGTAAATCTTGATGATATCTTTATCCGCAGCCGGAACTAACTGGTCTGCAAACTCAACAACATCAATGTCAGAACCCAATGCGCGGTAAACAGTACCCATTTCAAGACCGATAATACCACCACCTAAAACAAGTAGTTTCTCTGGTACGTCTTTAAGTTCTAATGCGCCAGTTGAATCAATTACACGGTCATCTTCTGGGATGAACGGTAAGCTAACTGGTTGAGAACCTGCAGCAATGATTGCGTTATCAAATGTAATAGTTGTAGTGCCGTCAGCACCTTCAACGTCTAAAGTGTTGCTGCCAGTGAATTTACCGTAACCTGGTACAACTTTAACTTTACGCATCTTAGCCATGCCGTCTAAGCCACCTGTAAGCTGGCCAACAACCGACTCTTTCCAAGAGCGAATTTTATCTAAATCAATTTGCGGAGCGCCAAAAGTAACACCGTGAGATGACATTTCTGCAGCGTCATCAATCACTTTAGCCACGTGTAAAAGTGCTTTTGAAGGAATACAACCAACATTAAGACATACGCCGCCTAATGTTTCACGCGATTCTACTAATGTAACTTCTAAGCCCAAGTCAGCAGCACGGAAAGCCGCAGAGTAACCACCAGGACCACCGCCTAGTACAACAACTTGAGTTTTTAATTCGTTGCTCATGCTATTACCTTAATTGTTTGAACGGGACACTGCCCTAAAATTTAACTGCCATGTTTCTGCATGGGCAGAAAATCAGAGCAATTCATAAATAGTGCAAAGATTGTATCATTGCATATAGTAAAAATCCCAGCTAAAAACAACTGGCTGGGATTTGATTTTGTTCATATTGTAGTGATTACATCACTAGTTGACGTATGTCGCTCATGTAGCTAGCAAGCGTTGCGGTAAAGCGTGCAGCTAGAGCACCGTCAATCACACGGTGATCGTACGACATAGAAAGCGGAACCATTAATTTTGGTTCAAAGTCTTTACCATTCCACTTAGGTTTCATTTCAGATTTAGATACACCTAAAATAGCCACCTCTGGTGCATTAACAATCGGCGTAAATGCCGTACCGCCAATACCGCCTAGGCTTGAAATAGTAAAACAGCCGCCTTGCATATCAGATGACGTTAACTTACCTTCACGCGCCTTTTTAGAAATATCCATCAGCTCGCGAGATAATTCAATAATGCCTTTTTTGTCCACATCTTTAAATACTGGAACAACTAAGCCATTTGGAGTATCTACTGCCACACCAATATTGATGTACTTTTTAAGGATAAGGCTTTCACCGTCTTCAGACAATGACGAGTTAAACGTTGGGAACTCAGCAAGTACTTTCGCTACCGCTTTCATCACAAACACAAGTGGTGTGATTTTAACGCCAAGCTTTTTCTTCTCGCTTAACACGTTTTGTTCTTTACGGAACACTTCAAGGCTTGTGATATCAGCTTCGTCAAACTGTGTAACATGTGGGATTTGCACCCAGTTACGGTGTAGGTTTTTACCCGACAGCTTTTGAATACGCGATAGTTTTTTCTCTTCAATTTCACCAAATTTAGCAAAATCTACTTTCGGCCAAGGAATTAAGCCAAGCTCACCACCGCCCGCATTGCCTTTACCAGCAGGTAATTGGCCTGATTCAACTTGCTTAACTAGGTTTTTAACATAGTTTTGCACGTCTTCTTTAACTACGCGGTTTTTACGCCCTGAGCCTTTAACGTTTGCTAAGTTAATACCAAACTCACGCGCTAAACGACGTACAACTGGCGATGCATGAGCATACGCGCTGTTGTTTTCAAAGCTTTCGTTGCTTGCTTTAGCCGCAGGTGCTGCTTGAGCTGGCGCAGACTCGGTTTTTGCAGGTGCAGCCGCTGGCTTTTGCTCAGCCGGAGCTGCTGCTTTTGCTGGCGCACTGCCTGCAACTTCAAAAACAAACACAAGTGAGCCAGTTTTGACTTTATCGCCAGCGGCCACTTTAATTTCTTTAACGGTACCAGCAAACGGGGCTGGTACTTCCATTGCCGCTTTGTCGCCTTCAACGTTTAAGATAGATTGCTCTTCTTCAACCGTATCACCAACAGCAACCATGATTTCAGTTACTTCAACTTCATCATCGCCAATATCAGGCACGTTTACTTCTTTTGTGCTTGGCTCGGCGCTTTGAGTAGTCTCTGCTGGCGCAGATTCTTGCTTTGGCGCATCTGATGCAGGTGCACTTGAGCCAGCTACTTCAAAAACAAACACTAAAGAGCCTGTTTTTACTTTGTCGCCTTCGGCTACTTTAATTTCTTTTACAGTACCGGCAAAAGGAGCTGGTACTTCCATAGATGCTTTATCGCCTTCAACACTTAAAATTGACTGCTCTTCATCTACGCTGTCACCAACAGCGACTATGATTTCTGTTACTTCAACTTCGTCGTCACCAATATCTGGTACGCTTACTTCTTTAGTTGAAGAACCTGAAGCTTCTGCAGGTGCAGACGCCTCAGTTTTAGCTGGCGCTTCTGGCTCACTTTGTGAACCTGACGCTTCGCCTTCAAAAATCATGATTAACGACCCTGTTGTTACCGTGTCGCCTTCGCTTACTTTAATTTCTTTGACTGTACCTGCTTGCGCAGCAGGTACTTCCATTGATGCTTTATCGCCTTCAACGGTTAGTAGCGATTGATCAACATCTACTTTGTCGCCAACGCTTACTAAGATTTCGGTTACTTCTACGTCATCGCCACCGATATCTGGTACATTAATTTCAATACTCATTGCAAACCTCTTATGCGTACAGTGGATTTAGTTTGTTTGTGTCAATGTCGAACTTTTTAATTGCTTCAACAACCACTGACTTTTCAACATCACCACGTTTAGCAAGTTCAGATAACGTAGCAACAACCACGTAGCTTGCATTAACTTCAAAGTGACGACGTAAGTTTTCACGGCTATCAGAGCGTCCGTAACCATCTGTACCAAGCACTTTATAGTTACTGCTTGGAATAAATGAACGCGCTTGCTCTGCGTAGTTTTTCATGTAGTCGGTCGCAGCAACAGTCACTGAGTCGTTTAATACGCTAGTGATGTATGGCGTTTTTTGCTCGCTTTCTGGGTTAAGCATGTTGAAACGCTCAACGTCTTGACCGTCACGGGTAAGCTCATTGAATGATGTTACTGAATAAACATCAGAAGCAATACCGTACTCTTCGCTTAAAATGGCTGCAGCTTTGCGCACTTCAGTCATGATAGTACCTGAGCTTAATAACTGTACGTTGGCTTTTTTACCTTCGTAGCTTTCAAGCTTGTAAATACCTTTACGAATACCTTCTTCAGCGCCTTCTGGCATTGCTGGTTGATGGTAGTTTTCGTTCATAAGCGTTAGGTAGTAGTAAATGTTTTCTTGGTTTTCACCGTACATACGACGAATACCATCTTGAATAATTACCGCTACTTCAAATGCGTACGTTGGGTCGTAAGAAATACAGTTAGGAACCGTATTTGCAAGAATATGGCTGTGACCATCTTCGTGCTGTAGACCTTCACCATTTAGCGTAGTACGACCTGCTGTTGCACCTAATAAGAAACCACGTGCTTGCTGGTCACCCGCCATCCATGCCATGTCGCCAACACGCTGGAAACCAAACATAGAGTAGTAAATGTAGAATGGGATCATAGGTAAATCGTTAGTGCTGTAAGATGTTGCAGCAGCTACCCATGACGACATTGCACCTAGCTCGTTAATACCCTCTTGAAGTACTTGGCCTGAAGTAGCTTCTTTGTAGTAAGAAACAATATCGCGGTCTTGAGGGGTGTAGTTTTGGCCATGTGGATTGTAAATACCGATTTGACGGAATAAACCTTCCATACCAAATGTACGTGCTTCATCAGCAATAATTGGCACAATGTTTTTGCCAATGCCTTTGTCTTTTAGTAACACGTTAAGTGCACGTACAAAGCCCATTGTGGTAGAAATATCACGTTTTTGCTCTTCAAGTAGCGGCTTAAATGCGTCTACTTCTGGCAGTTTTAGCTCTTCAGTAAACTTAGGAATACGTGTAGGTGTGTAACCTTTAAGTGCATCACGGCGTGCGTGTAAGTACTTGTATTCTTCCGAACCTTCTTCAAGCGTTAAGTATGGAAGATCTTTAATTTGCTCTTCTGATACTAAATCTTGTAGGCCTAAACGGTCACGTAAGTGTTCAACATGGCTCATGTCCATTTTTTTCACTTGGTGCGCAATGTTTTTACCTTCAGCCGCTTCACCCATGCCGTAACCTTTTACAGTTTTAGCAAGAATTACGGTAGGACGGTCGTTGGTTTGCTCAGCCTTTTTAAATGCAGCATAAAGTTTTGATGGCTCATGACCACCACGCTTAAGCGCAAAAATTTCGTCATCAGTCATATCTGCAACAAGTGCAGCTGTTTCCGGATAACGGCCAAAGAAATGCTCACGTACGTACGCGCCATCTTTCGCTTTATATGTTTGGTAATCACCATCAATTGTTTCGTTCATCAACTGTAGTAATTTACCTGATGTATCTTTAGCTAGCAGAATATCCCATCCGCTACCCCATACAACTTTAATTACGTTCCAACCAGCGCCTTTAAATAGGCCTTCTAGTTCTTGAATAATTTTACCGTTACCCATTACTGGGCCATCTAAACGCTGTAAGTTACAGTTAATTAGGTAACATAGGTTGTCTAGCTTTTCACGTGCAGCAAAAGAAATTGCGCCGCGTGATTCTGGCTCATCCATTTCACCGTCACCTAAAAACGCGTATACACGTTGGTTTTTAGTGTCTTTTAAGCCACGGCCGTCTAGGTATTTTAAAAAGCGTGCTTGGTAAATAGACGCAATTGGACCTAAGCCCATTGATACCGTTGGGAACTGCCAAAATTCAGGCATTAATTTAGGATGAGGGTATGACGGTAAACCTTTGCCATCTACTTCTTGACGGAAGTTATCAAGCTGCTCAGCCGTAAGACGACCTTCAACAAATGCACGCGCATAAATACCCGGAGAAATATGACCTTGGTAGTAAACTAAGTCACCGCCGTCTACCTCATTTGGCGCTTTGAAAAAGTGGTTAAAACACACTTCATAAAACGCAGCTGATGATTGGTAAGACGCCATATGGCCGCCTAAGTCGAGATCTTTTTTCGATGCACGTAATACAATCATGATTGCATTCCAACGAATAATCGAACGAATACGACGCTCAAGGTTTACATCCCCTGGGTACGCCGGTTCTTGATCTACTGGAATAGTATTAACGTAGTTAGTTGTTGTGCCAGTTGGCATATCAACGCCGTCTAAACGGGCTTGCTCTAACACTTGCTCAAGTAAATACTGAGCTCGTTCAACACCTTCTTCGCGCACAACTGATTCAAGAGCTTGTAACCACTCTTGTGTTTCTAGCGCGTCTACGTCAATTTTATTGACTTCAGACATATGGAGGTTTCCTTATGTTTAAAATACGAATGTTGTTAATTTAATACCACGTATACCTAATTTAGTGTGTTCTAAGTACAGCGTATTAGCTTAATTTTGTTTTGTGCGTCTTAAACTACGTTCAATTCGCGAATGCTCTTTACCCGCTTCAAGTAATGCTTCTTCAATAAAGGCTAAATGGGCATTACTTGCTAAACGGGCTTGTTCTGGATTGCCCTCAATTACGGCATCCATTAATAAGCGCCGGTGCTGGGCTAATTGATTACTAATATCTGGTTTTTTTAATAAAACCGTTAAGTTTTGCAATACATTTTGCTCCAGTAGCGCTTGCATGCCTCGCACTAAGTGAAGTAAAACCACGTTGTGTGAGGCTTCGGCTACACTAAAGTGAAACGCATTAATTGCTTTGGCTTTTAATTGTAAATCGTTATTAACTTGAGCAATTTTATCAAAGCTTTGTTTAACCTTGGTAAAATCGGTGCTGGTACCACGAAGCGCCGCATAATATGCAGCAATCCCTTCAAGTGCATGACGAAATTCAAGTAAATCGAACTGTGATTCAGGATGCTTACTGATCAAATCAAACAGCGGATCAGTGAGTCCCTCTTCAAGCTGATTTTTTACAAACGTGCCACCGCCTTGCCTGCGAGTGACTAATCCTTTTGCTTCTAGCTTTTGGATAGCTTCACGCAGTGAGGGGCGAGACACCTCAAACTGTTTTGCTAGTTCGCGCTCTGGCGGCAGTTTTTCACCTGGCGCTAATGAGCCCTCAAGAATCATATTCTCAAGTTGCTGTAAAATAACATCAGATAATTTTGCTGCTTTAATCTTTAAAGACATTAATCAACGTCCACGTTGCATAAATACTAAAAAGCCTAATTTTTAAGGCCTAGAGCTTGACGATTTACCCAAAAGGTAAATTGGTCATACCAAAAATTTTCAATAAGGTATCAAAAAGGCAAATAACTGTCAATTTACGGGTTATTTGAGCAATTAGAGTAGCGTAACGCATTTTGAACGAAGTTCAAACAATGCACAATTGAGGTTGTTTTATTCAAACGTTAACAAGATGAAAACAAATGGTCTGACCAGAATGAATTAGAATATTCACTCTAGTTGAATTTATTGAAGAAATTAATTTTTGAATCAAAGAAGGTCGTAGCAGCGGGTTTACCCCGCGACCAATTATCTTGCCGCGATACTCATCCTAAGCGCGGCGTACATTGCGCGATGTAAAATCGCAACTACGATAAACCGCCAAATAAAGTAAGCAGTGCGATAAGTACTAAATAAAAAAGCACGTTGCGTTTAACTAATTTAATCATACAAGTGGCTTCAATAGCACATCCGTAATAACGCTGTTCTACTTGTTCAGCCGCAAGCGCTGTACACGTAACTACTTTGCGGTTTGGTGTTTTAAAATCCAATACATAATGCAACCAGCAGCTTGTACCTTTATTAAAATTACCAATAACTAAGTAGCCAAAGCTTGCAACACGCGCTGGTAGCCAATCTAGCCAAAATAATAATTTATGCAGCAGCGTAAAACGATTTGCAAACACCACTTTATGGTTTTCTTTAACTAAATCGGCCAACGTACGCACTATTGCATACAACACGGCCCCTGGGGCGCCAAGTATTACAAACCAAAAAATAACGGCGCAATAAAATCTAAAATTAATCCAGGCTAAGGTTTGCCCAAATGTTTCTCCGCCCTCTTCATCCTCTAGGTGTTTTTGCCCCATTTGTAGTGCATATAATGAGGCCGCGGTTTTATCATCCCGCGTTAGTGCATTTAAATACGACTTATATAAAGCACGGTGCTTAGCACAACCAAAACAAACTAATAAAACCGCAACATTTATAGCTAACTGCCACAGTACAAAGTCAGAGAGTACATATATAAGCGCAACAGCCACTACCGGCAAAACTAACCAAATTAAAAAGCCAATTGCCGAGCCAAACAACCCGTTTTCACTAAGTAATTTACCCGAGCGATTTAAATAACCATTAACGTAATGACTTATTTGCCAATACTGTGAGCGCGCACCTAAACGCTCAAGTATTAGTGCAATAATTATAGAAACTAAAATCATGATAGCGACTCACTTAATTTGCTTGTTCTAGCCTGCTTATATAAGCAGGCCAATTAAAACTTTCCCCAGGGTCGGTTTTTCGCCCTGGTGCTATATCGCAATGCCCTACTACTCGCTTAGTGGTGATAAGCGGGTAACGAGTCATAATTGCCTTTGTTAGGCTATGTAAGCTGGTGTACTGCGCCTGAGTGTAAGGTGTGGTATCTGTACCCTCAAGTTCAATGCCTATACTAAAGTTATTACATGCGCTTTGCCCTTCATATTCAGATTGCCCGGCATGCCACGCACGTTTATTAAATGGCACATATTGAATAATCTCGCCAGTACGTTTTATAAAACAGTGCGCTGACACTCTAAGCCCATTTAAATCACAAAAACTGGGGTGCGCATTACAGTCAATCTCACCCATAAACAGTGCATCAACGTATTCGGTGCCAAATTGCCCAGCCGGCAAGGAAATATTATGAATTACCAACAGTGAAATATCGGTATTTTCAGGGCGCTCATCAAAATGCGTACAGGGCCGCTGCGTTATATTAGCGGCAACTCCGCTTGAATCTATCTGCATTATTTTAATACCACGGTATACATAAACTTGATGCTAAAGGATTTATATAAAGAATGATAGCCATTGCGGTTAGCTAACATTCAGCTGGTAGCATTACTTTTAGCAGCCATGCTATATATGTAGGTGTAATAAACCCCGCTCATTTAAAAGCGCTTCTATTAGTTATTTAAACATAGTAAAATTTGCTTAATTTATTAACACTTATGAGCCTTCATATGTCAATTTCGCACACGCTTATTACTCAACTTGTCACCCTCGCCTTAGATGAAGATCTAAATTATCAAACTGCGCAAGATGGTGATATAACCGCGCAACTTATCCCGCAAAATGAGCACGCAAATGCTAAAGTAATTACCCGCGAAGACTGCGTTTTTTGCGGTAAAGACATCATTATAGAAGTGTTTAAGCAAGTAGATCCAAACGTTGAAGTAAACGTATTAGTAAATGATGGCGACTTTGTGCCAGCAAATAGCACCTTATTTACAGCTAAAGGTTCTGCCCGCGCTATTTTAACTGCAGAGCGTACCGCGCTTAACTTTGTACAAACGCTTTCGGGTACCGCAACCACAACTGCAAATTATGTAAAAGAGCTTAGCGGCACCACAACCCAACTGCTCGATACCCGTAAAACAATACCAGGACTCAGGCTACTTCAAAAATACGCTGTAAAATGCGGCGGCGGTGCAAATCACCGTATAGGCTTATTTGATGCGTTTTTAATTAAAGAAAACCACATAGCAGCGTGTGGCGGAATTGATAAAGCAGTCGCACAAGCCAAGCAAAACCACCCTACAAAGCCCGTAGAAGTAGAGGTTGAATCGTTAAGTGAACTTGAGCAAGCCATTAATGCAGGCGCCGACATAATCATGCTCGATAACTTTAGCGTTGAACAAATTCAGCAAGCTGTGGTCACTACTAATAAGCGCGCTAAATTAGAGGTTTCTGGCAATATGACGCTAGAAACGCTTAAAACTTACTCCCAGGCAGGTGTAGACTTCATCTCCAGCGGCGCACTTACAAAAAATTTACAATCAATCGATTTATCGATGCGTTTTGTATAAAAGTACGACAACAATTTAGTTTTATTGATGCTAATTAATTGACAAAACGCATGAAAAGACTTTTAATAATCCAAAAGGCTTACTTTGTAACATTTTGTTAAATAAAGTATCCTTTTTAGAAAAATTTGTGTGCTTTAAGCATAAAAAAAGTGTTAGACTAACCCTGTTGTATTACTTCTTTGAAAAATATAGTAATAAGTAACTGCTTTTTGTTTTAATCTTCAAAAAATACCTAAAAGATTAAAGCAAATGGTCAGTATGTTTCCTATATTTAGTCTACTTTGTGTTTAGGTAGCCTACGCAAGTTGCAACATAATGAACTCACATTTAGCTTTTGTGTTTCATACCTAAGGCTAAAAGTACGTGAAAATTTATTTTTAAGTAAATCTGTAAAGTTAATCAGGTAAATTAAGCTTGGCACTTTCGCCACTAGCCTGATTACCTTACAAGACATTATCCTTTAGGAGAGGAAACATGAAAACAATGACTCAAAAACAACAGGGTTTCACCCTAATCGAATTAATGATTGTTATCGCGATCATCGGTATTCTTGCAGCTATCGCTTTACCGCAATACCAAACTTACACTAAAAAAGCGCGTTTTTCTGAGGTTGTACTAGCTGCATCTTCAGCTAAAGGTTTAGTTGATGTTTGTTTCCAAACTCGTGGAGCCGGTGATTTAGATAACTGTGATACAGCTGGTGAAATAGGTTTAAACGCTACAGGTGCAGCAGCAGGGGACCATGTCGCTAGCGTTGCAGTGGCGGCTTCTGCGGTAGTTACAGCTACTGGCGCTGCCACTGTAGATAGCGCGACTTATATTCTAACTCCAACAGCAGCAAATGGTACATTAACCTGGGATCAAACTGGTACATGTATTGCTGCAGGTCTTTGTTAAACACTAAATGAAAAAACCACTAGGTTTTTCGCTAATAGAGCTAATGATAGTTATCGCTATAATAGGGATACTCATATCATTAGCTCTTCCTGCCTATAATAATCACTTTAAACGCTCAAAATTTACGGAGGTAGTGTTAGCCTCTAATGCTCTTCAACGTCAAATTGAGATTTGCTTTTACACTAAACATACCCTCAATGAATGCGATACGTTCCAGAAAGTAGGCTCAAGAAAAACTGATTTCACAGCAGCTAGCTACGTTAATGATATTGAAATAACAAGTTCATCCAATTCACTAAAGATAAAAACTACAGCATCGGCTGAATCATCAATATCAGCATCTGGCGATACATACATAATGGGTGGGGCAGTAAAATTAAATCAACTTCAGTGGCAGCTTTCTAGCGATAGTACATGCATTAGCGAAGGGACTTGTTAAACTTAAGCTTTCCATTTTCTTTCGTAACAATCACGATTCCCTTTTTTGTAATTACTCCACACATAGCTCCACACTCGCCTTCAAAGCTGGAAAGGGTAAAAAATTCGTACATTTCTACAGGTGAAATAGCTTCTTTAATTAAACTTTCATATATTTCCCTACCTTCACTACCAACTGCTGGCTCGTCAAATATATAAAATTGCTCATTATTAGCTTCTTTTCTAGACTCCCCTTTATTAACAGCAAAATACGAACCTTGCCATTTTATAAAGTAAGCCAATCTTTGGCTGTCAACCTGAAGTAGCCCATAGCCTAAAGAGCAAAATTGCAGTAAGAGAATAACACTGATATTAATAGTATTTTCTTTGCGGGATTTCACTGGCGAAAGCAGCCATAAACTCAGTAATGGGCCTAAAGCCAAATCTAATAAAAAAATGATAGTTGCTAAGCCAAATAAGTCGCTTAACAAATATCTGCCATCAATAAACCAAGTATTAAAAACTAACAAACTAAGGGTGCTTAATATAATAAGTCCCGAGATAAAGTGTATAAGTGCCCATTTTATTTTCTTAGATATAACTTTAGAAAACACTTTAAACTCTCCATTATTCAAATAGCAGTAAAAAGTAGCTGCATCAATTGTTTAAGTTCAACTTTATGGCTATTATATAGTATAAGGTTAAATTTTATACCTTGTACTTTTATACGGGATTATAATGGCTAAACAACAAGAAAAAAAAGGGCAAGATACCTTTGTTTGGGTCGGTGTTAGTGCTAGAGGTAAACGACTTGAAGGTGAGTTAAATGGCAATAGTATAGCTTTAGTTAAAGCCCAGCTTCGTAAACAAGGTATAACCCCATCTAAGGTGAAAAGAAAAGCAAAACCTCTATTCGGAACTCGTTTACAAAAAATCACACCAAAAGACATCGCAATGGTAACTCGCCAAATAGCGACTATGCTATTAGCAGGTGTGCCGTTAATTCAAGCTATCGAGATGATTGGTACTGGCGCCACAAATAAAAGCGTAGGCAAGTTAATGGAGACTGTTGGCGATGAAGTTAAATCAGGCCAACCTCTATCACAAGCACTCAGAAAACATCCTCGCTACTTTGATGATTTATATTGTGACTTAGTCGCATCGGGTGAGCAGTCGGGTGCGCTTGATAAAATATTTGACCGTGTTGCTTTATATAAAGAAAAGTCAGAAGCGCTTAAGTCAAAAATTAAAAAAGCCATGTTTTACCCTATCGCGGTTTTAGTTGTTGCGCTTATAGTTACTTCAATATTGCTTATATTTGTAGTACCGCAGTTTCAAGATATTTTTAATGGCTTTGGCGCAGAGCTGCCTGCCTTTACCTTGTTTGTAATCGCCATATCTGAATTTATGCAAGAGTATTGGTGGATTATTGTTTTACTTATTGCTGCTTTTGGTTATGGCTATAAAGAAGCGCTACTAAAAAGCCAGAAATTAAGAGATGCAACAGATAGACTTATTTTAAAAATGCCTGTTGTCGGCATGATTTTAAACAAAGCCGCGGTTGCACGATATGCTCGTACGCTTTCGACCACCTTTGCTGCAGGTGTACCCCTTGTTGATGCACTCGACTCAGCTGCTGGTGCGTCCGGTAATGCTGTGTATCGCTATGCTATTTTAGATATTAAAGCGGAGGTGAGCTCGGGTAACCAGATGAACTGGGCAATGCGTAACTCTAAAATATTCCCTGATATGGTTATTCAAATGGTGGCCATTGGTGAAGAGTCTGGCTCGTTAGATGGGATGCTAGCCAAAGTAGCAACAATTTACGAGCAAGAAGTTGATGATGCAGTTGATGGCTTATCTAGCTTATTAGAGCCGCTTATTATGGCAGTTCTTGGTGTGCTTGTAGGTGGCTTAATTGTTGCTATGTACTTGCCAATTTTCCAATTAGGCTCTGTAATTTAAAAACATAGCTGTAAGCTGTAAGCTGTAAGCTGTAAGCTGTAAGCTGTAAGCTGTAAGCTGTAAGCTGTAAGCTGTAAGCTGTAAGCTGTAAGCTGTAAGCAAAATTGTAAACGCTAATTAATAGCTTGCGAAATAAAATTGGCTTATAAATGGCCTGAAGTTAGGTATTTTAATGGAAAATCTTTTTTTTGATATAACCACTGCGATGCAAAGTCAGCAGTGGTTTTATTTTTTGACTGTGGGCTTAGTAAGCCTGTGTATTGGTAGTTTTTTAAATGTAGTTATTTATCGACTGCCGTTAATGATGCAGCGAGAATGGCAAAGTGAATGTAGATTATTATTAGAAGATGAACTAACAAACAAACCTACACAAACCAACACCAATGAGCCATTTAATTTAGTAAAACCTAACTCTACCTGCCCTAAATGCAAAACCGCGATTAAGCCTTGGCAAAATATTCCTATTATTAGTTGGATTATGCTTAAAGGTAAATGTGCTAATTGCAGTAACCCAATATCAGCGCGTTACCCAATAGTTGAAGCCATTACCGCGCTATTAAGTTTAGTTATTGCCTACACTTTTGGGGCTACTGAGCACGCCTTTTTATATATTTTTGTAACCTGGATTTTAGTGGCGCTCACCTTTATTGATATTGACCACATGCTACTGCCCGATCAGCTCACTTTACCTTTAGTATGGCTTGCGCTCATAGCCGCTGTAATGGGTATAACAATAAGCCCGAGCGAAGCAATAGTGGGGGCAGCATGCGGCTATTTAAGCCTGTGGAGTGTGTTTTGGCTATTTAAGCTATTAACCGGTAAAGAAGGCATGGGCTATGGTGATTTTAAGTTACTGGCCGTGTTTGGCGCACTGCTTGGATGGCAGTCACTATTAACCATTATTTTACTTTCAAGCGTGGTGGGCGCCATTATTGGTATTGCCCTTTTAAGTATCCAAGGTAAAGACAAAGCAACCCCTATCCCATTTGGCCCCTACTTAGCTATCGCGGGTTGGATAGCACTGCTGTGGGGAGCTCAAATTCAAGCTGCGTATTTTAATTTAATTGGTTATTAGTATGAATAAGCCAGCAACTAAAATAAACAATTGGGTATTGGGTTTAACAGGTGGTATTGGCTGCGGTAAAACGGCTGTTAGTAATATGTTTGAAGAACTGGGTATTTGCGTTGTTGATGCGGACATTGTTGCCCGCCAAGTTGTAGCGCCTAATAGCAAAGGGCTAAATGCAATCATTGAACACTTTAGCGAGGGTATTTTACTACCCGATGGTACATTAAACAGAGCAGCGCTGCGCACTAAAATATTTACCAACAATGATGATAAAGAGTGGCTTAACGCACTATTACACCCGCTTATTCGGGAGAAAATACTCACCGATTTAAATAATGCAAGCAGTGCTTATGTTGTATTGGTTGCACCATTATTGTTTGAAAATAAACTTAACAAATACTGCAACCGTACTTTATTAATTGATGTACCACAGCCTGTGCAGATTGAACGTACTATAAAACGCGACAATATTAGCCTTGAGCAGGTAAATAGCATTATAGCGTCACAAATGCCACGGGAAGAAAAACAACAAAAAGCCGATGATATTCTAAATAATGACCGCGATTTATCACTTGTTCATGCAGAACTTGTTGTTCTTCATAAAAATTACCTACAATATGCAGTATAAAATACAACTAATGCCCCTTAATGCGGTCATAACAACATAAACTCGTAATTTGGTTAGCAAAAAAGGTGTTGATAAGCACAGCGAATTTAATCACCTGCTTTTTTCTGATAAATTGTTAACTATTGAAGGACTAAAATAGGTGCGCAATGAATATTAACTCACCGTTATTGAGAAAATTTATAACGCTTGGCCGCATTGATGCCGATACCGTAAAAGCAAAACAGCAAGAGTTTGCCTCAACCGCTGAGCTTATATCTAAATGTGGAAAAATTGACAGCAACGACTTAGCTGAACAATGTATAGACTTATTTCGCGTACCGTATTTTGATTTAAAAGACTTCGACCCTGCACAAATCCCCGAAGACTTAGTTAAAGAAAAACTAATACGTAAACACCATATTTTACCGCTGGTTCAAAAAGGCAGAAAAGTATACATTGCCGCCTCAGATCCAACTGACTACGGTGCCTTTGAAAACTTTGAATTTAGCACCGGCTTATCGTGCGAAATAGTCGTGGTTGACTATATTCAGCTAGATAACAAAATTGAGCAACTACTTGATGCTGCAGGCAGCTTAGATTTAAGCGCCGATGAATTTAAAGAGTTTGCCGACTTAGATACTGAAGGCCCTAAAGAAACCACACCTAAAGATGATGATAAAGACGATGCGCCAATCATTGTTTATATCAATAAAATATTAATGGATGCCATTAAAAAAGGCGCTTCTGATTTACACTTTGAACCTTACGAGCACAAATACCGTATTCGCTTTCGTATTGATGGTATTTTGCATGAAGTTGCCAACCCGCCCAATACCTTAGCAAGTAAGCTATCGGCGCGTATCAAAGTAATGTCGAGGCTCGATATTGCTGAAAAACGTAAACCACAAGATGGCCGTATTAAATTAAAAATTACCGAGCGTAAAAGCATCGATTTTCGTGTAAGTACTATGCCTACGTTATGGGGCGAAAAAATAGTAATGCGTATTCTTGATTCATCAAGCGCTATGCTAGGTATTGATGTACTCGGCTATGAAGAAGAGCAGAAAAAGCTCTACATGGATGCGCTTGGGCAACCACAAGGCATGATACTAGTGACCGGCCCAACGGGCTCTGGTAAAACCGTATCGCTTTATACCGGTTTAAATATACTTAACCAGCCAGAGCGTAACATTAGTACCGCCGAGGATCCGGTTGAGATAAACCTTGAAGGGGTTAACCAAGTACAAATTAACCCTAAAGCCGAAATGACCTTTGCTAACGCCCTGCGTGCCTTTTTACGTCAAGATCCAGATGTAGTGATGGTAGGTGAAATACGTGATCTAGAAACCGCAGAAATTTCAATTAAAGCGGCGCAAACAGGTCACTTAGTGTTATCTACACTACATACCAACTCAGCGCCCGAAACCATAACGCGTTTATTAAATATGGGCGTGCCTGCGTATAACGTGGCAAGCTCTATAAGTTTGATTATTGCCCAGCGCTTAGCTAGGCGTTTATGCCCTAAGTGTAAAACCCCTGAAACACTGCCAGCAGAGGAGTTGGCTCGTCAAGGATTTAGCACAACACAAATTGAAGATATGACACTATACGCACCCAAAGGCTGCGAAAATTGCACCGATGGTTACAAAGGCCGAGTGGGTATTTACGAAGTAATGCAAATTACCCCTGAAATTGCACAAATTATTATGCGCGGTGGCAACTCGCTCGAAATCGC
The DNA here is from genome assembly GCF_028599215.1 of Pseudoalteromonas sp. Angola-30. Lineage (NCBI taxonomy): Bacteria > Pseudomonadati > Pseudomonadota > Gammaproteobacteria > Alteromonadales > Pseudoalteromonadaceae > Pseudoalteromonas > Pseudoalteromonas sp. Angola-30. The sequence continues at coordinate 50,916 of NZ_JAQREI010000020.1, read as the reverse complement.
AGAGGTATCGCTACAAGCTGGGTTTAATAACTTGCGATTATCGGGTTTACGAAAAGCCGCCGATGGTTTAACGTCTCTGGCTGAAATTAATCGCGTAACCAATATGTAAAAGTGATAGCCCTAATTAGGGCTAAAACACATTGTAGAGAGTAAAGTATGCCAACAATTGTTAACTGTCCAACCTGTAAAAACAAAGTTGAATGGTCACAGCAAAGCCCACATCGTCCTTTTTGTTCTAAGCGCTGTCAGCTTATTGATTTAGGTGAATGGTCTTTTGAGAACAATAAAATATCAACGCCTATTTCCTCGGCTAACCAAATTAGCCAAGATATGATTGAAGATATTGAAGAGATGATGGCTAAAAACGATGACGACTTTTTTAAATAAGCGTTTTTCACCCTCTTAAACGACAAAAGCCAGCATTAAGCTGGCTTTATAGTGTGTAATCTATAAATTAGTCTCTTTGCTTACGGTGTTTTTTACCCATACGCTTTTGCATTTTTGCAAACTTTTCTTGCTGCTCTGCGTTAAGTACCTGCATTACTTGATGCTGTGTTTTTAGCTTAATTAAGCCAAACTCAGTGCCTTTTTCGTGGCGTGCAGCTAATAGCTCTTTTGCAGCGTTTTCGTCAAATGTTGGTGCGCTAAGTAGAGCATCCATTTTCTCTTTTTGAGCCTTACGCTGTGCTTTACGGGCTTCTTTATCATCGCCGCGCAGTGCTTTCATCTGTGTTTTTTGCGCTTCAAAAATAGCTTCAAGCTTAGTTTGCTGTTCTTGCGTTAAATCAAGCTTGTCGGCACCGCGCTCAGATAGTAAAAAATGCGCTTGAGAATGGCCTTGCTTATCGTGCATGCCGCCTTTTGCTAATACGCTACCGGCGCCAAGTGTAGCCGTTGCTAGACCACAAATAAGTACTAATTTTGAAAGTGTATTTACTTTAGTCATAATCATCACCTTAATATTGGATGGATTGAATTTGGTTGTGGCTGCTAAGCCAGTGAGTTAACTATACCTCTTGCAACGCAAAGTAACGCAAAGCAGTGTAAAGGTTGTGTAAAGATTCACTTTTGCACAATTTAAGAAGTAAAATAACCATATAGAAATTGCCTAAGGGTTTGAAATGAAGCTATTAATGATTGATGACGACACCGGTTTGTGCGAACTACTTACTGAATATTTAGCCGTGCAAGGTTTTGACGTACAAAGCGTTCACGATGGCGAGCAAGGTTTAAAGCTTGCTCTATCAAATGACTACGCGCTGATATTGCTTGATGTCATGCTCCCCACCCTTGATGGCTTTGAAGTACTTAAACAACTTAGGCAAACAAAGTTAACACCGGTTATTATGCTCACTGCAAAAGGCGAAGACTTTGACCGCATTTTTGGCTTAGAGCTTGGCGCAGACGATTACATACCCAAGCCATTTAATCACCGCGAGTTACTTGCCCGTGTAAAAGCCATTACCCGTCGTATAGAGCACATAAATAGCCTAAACGTTGCAACGCCTAGCAAAATGAATATAAATGGCATTACGGTTAATTTGGCAGCCCGAGAGGCTGCTATTAACGAGCACACCCTCACGCTTACTGGCACAGAGTACGAAGTACTGGTGTTATTAATTAAAAACGCCGGCGAAGTTGTCAGTAAAGAGCAAATAAGTGAAGAAGTGCTAGGCAGGCGCTTAGCTTCGTTCGACCGCTCAATTGATATGCACGTTAGCAATATTCGTAAAAAAATAGCTGAGCATATTCAAGGCGAGCGAATAAAAACAATGCGAGGAACAGGTTATGTCTTCATCCAAGGTGAGTAATAAACATTACTTTGCATGGCTAAAGCACCCTCGGCATTATTTATTTTTTAAAATATTTATTTGGTTTTGGCTAACAATAACAGGCACGGTGGCTGCGCTTATATTCTTAAGCAATATTACGGCAATTAATGCAGTAAGCACCGAGCCTTTGCGGGGGCCAATGAAAAAAAACCTAATTTATACTGCCAAAAGTATTGAGCGAAGTGCCACTAAACACAAGCGCACCCTTGCTGATGTTTTATCGCACCCTAGGCTTTCAAAACGAAAAATTTTATTTTTAGGCGCAGTACAACCCGAAGATGCATTAAGCAATAAAGAGATCCCCGCTGAAATAGATTTAAACTTACTTAGCTTTAGTCAAAACTTGGCGCCACAGGTCATTTTTACCGAAAAATACCAAGCTTTCGGCCCTGTTAATATTAGCGTGCCAGAGGGGCAGTTTTACCTCTACGAAATAGACATTAACCACCAACCTCCTTTGCTCATGCGCTTTAAGTTAATGCCGAATTGGATGAAAGTACTCGTAGCTATTTTTGCCTCTTTAATCCTGAGTTTTATTTTTAGTCGCAATTTAATCGCCCCAATTAACAGCCTTAAAAAAGCAGCTATAAAGCTTTCATCAGGCGATTTATCAGCGCGAGTTGCCATACCTGCAAGCAGAAAAGACGAGTTAGGAGTACTTGGGCGCGACTTTAACAGCATGGCTAATCAGCTTGAGCAACTTATTAGTGCTCAAAAGCGCTTACTGGCTGATATATCTCATGAGTTACGCTCCCCGCTTACGCGTTTAAAAATGGCAACAGGCCTTGCACAAATGCAAGCCAACGAGGCAAGCCAATCGTATTTATTACGTATAGAAAAAGAAGCAAACCAGCTTGATAAAATGATTGCCGACGTGCTGCAAGTGTCGCGTTTAGAAGCGCAAAGCCAAACTCTGTCACTGCAAAAGCAATCGTTAAAAGATATAGTAGAGCACGTATTAAACGATGCGCAGTTTGAAGCCAAGCAAAATACTAAAACACTTACTTTTAGTGGCAATGCCGATGTAATGCTAAGCTGCGATGAATCATTAGTTGCCAGCGCACTCGAAAACCTATTACGTAACGCAATAAAATACGCGCACAGCAACATTAGCTTTAACGTACACTATAACAACCAAATCTATATAGAGATTTGCGACGATGGCCCTGGCGTTCCAAATGAGCAACTGAGCAAGCTTTGTGAGCCCTTTTTTAGGCAATCAGACGCTCGCGACAGAGTAAGTGGCGGCACAGGGCTTGGCTTAGCTATCGCTAAAAATGCTATTATTGCCCACGGCGGTAGTTTAGCGCTATCTAATAAAGAAAAAGGCGGGCTTTGTGCCAATATCACCCTGCCACTAATTAAAGAGTAAGCATGTTTTACAGTACCGAATCAGCGCTTGAAAGTAACCAAGCACGCATTAATCACTTTTACGAAAATGTACTTAATAAAAACTATTTTAATGCATCTGAAGGTAAACTGTTTTTTGCTTACGCAGTGCCAGAAACAGCTAACACTGCCATAGTAATTAGCTCTGGGCGCATAGAAGGGCTTGAAAAATACAAAGAGCTGCTGTGGGAGCTTTACACTAATAACTATGCGGTATTTATAGCCGACCACCAGGGGCAAGGCCGCTCGTATCGACCGTTAAAAAATAAGCACAAGGGTTATGTAAAACGCTTTAGTGACTACAGTGCCGACTTAGATTTATTTAACCAACATATTGTAAATAAACACTGGCAAGGCAAAAAAATATTATTAGCCCACTCTATGGGCGGCGCTATAGCGTACGATTATTTTGCAAATTACCCGCATACTTTTAGCGGCGCGTTTTTATCTGCGCCCATGTTTGATATTTACACTAAAGGTATTCCTAAACCGGTAGCTAAATTTATAGCCCGCGCCGCCACAAAGCTCGGTTTTGGCTACAGTTATGCGCTAGGGCAAAACGATTACAACCCAGAAGAATTTGCGCTTAATACTTTAACCAGCAGCCAAGTGCGGTACAACCTATTTAGGCTCACTTATCAACAACAGCCACTTTTACAGTTAGGCGGCGTTACATATGGCTGGTTAAATGCAAGCTTTGCTTTTGTGTCTGCCGTGGATACCCACACAATCAACCTCCCTATTTTTATTGCCAGCGCACAAAACGATGAAGTGGTTGATAACAACGCGCAACAAAAGCTCGTAAATAGGCTCCCTAATGCCGAGCTGAAAAGCTTTGCAGGGGCTAAGCACGAGTTATTGTTTGAACGCGACGAAATTAGAAAACCTGTGCTTATGCGCTTGTATCAGTTTTGTTCTTCGTTTGATACTTAGGTACGACCGAGAGCGGATCTAGATGAATTAAAATATCAACCTCAGAGTCAAAGCGCTCGGCAAGCGCCTTCTCTACATCGTCAGCCACATTGTGGGCACGTATTAAACTTAAATGATCATCAAGCTCTAAGTGCATTTGCATAAACTTAATTTTACCGCCTTGGCGAGTGCGAATATCATGTACACCGTGTACATCTTTATGTGCGTTAGCAATATCTAAAATACTTTGCTTTTCATCATCTGGGAGTTCTTTATCCATTAGATGATCGGCACTCTCACACGCAATATCCCAACTGTTATAAAGTAAGTAACCGGCAACGCCTATGGCAAACAGCGGATCTGCGTATAACACCCCATAGTACGAGAGCAAAATAGCAAGTAATACCGCCGCATTTAAAATTAAATCCCCTTTGTAATGCACCGAGTCTGCTTTAATAGCGATGGATTCGGTATGCTTAACCACTTTGATCTGAAAAAACACAATCACTAACGTACAAGCAATAGCAAATATACTCACCCACACACCTAACAGTGAATGACTAAGCACAATTGGGTTAAATAATCGCTCAATACCGTGAAACGCCAATAAGCACCCCGACCCTGCTATAAACGCAGCCTGACCAAGTCCGGCTAGGGCTTCAGCTTTGCCATGACCAAAACGGTGATCGTCATCTGCTGGGCGCAGTGCATACCCTAGCACTAAAAAGCTCATGGCCGTGGCGGTAATATCCATTAATGAGTCGGTTAATGAGCCAAGCATAGAAGCTGAACCCGATGCCAACCACGCCCAGGTTTTAGCGGCTATCATTAAGCTAACCATAACCATGGTAACTATGCTTGATGTTTTAACCCAAAATTCGTAACTACGGTGATGCACGTTAATATTCACTACTTGCGGTATTCAATGGCGCGAGTATATCATTTTTTTTACCGGTTTCGTGTATACTGCCACTCGTCAAATTATAGATTAATAGAAAGGCGCATTATGCTGGATATCGTTTTATATCAACCTGAAATTCCACCAAATACAGGAAATATCATACGCTTGTGTGCAAACACAGGTTACTCATTGCATTTAATTGAGCCATTAGGTTTTGAGTGGGACGATAAGCGAGTAAAACGTGCCGGGCTAGATTACCACGAGTTTAGTAACGTACAGCGCCATGCCTCGTTTGATGCCTACCTTGAAAAGTGCCAACCTAAAAAAGTGTATGCATGCACCACTAAAGGCAGCCAGTTTCATCACGAAGCCAGTTATGAAGCCGGTGATTGCTTGGTATTTGGGCCAGAAACTCGCGGTCTCCCTGATGAGATGATTCAAGCGCTGCCTAACGATCAGCGTGTGCGCATTCCTATGCAGCCCAATAGCCGTAGTATGAACCTATCAAACGCTGTGGCGGTATTTGTTTATGAGTCATGGCGCCAGCTAGGCTTTCCTAACGCGCAATAAGCACCTTGTACCAAACAATAAAAAACCGACATAGCGTCGGTTTTTTTAATAGCAAAGCATGTTCATGCTTTTAATAAAGTGGGCATTATATGCTCATTTATTCGGCGCGCTGCTCTCGGCCTAATAGTGCCATGGCGGCTTCTTTCATATCTTTATTTTCATAAAGTACTTTATAAATTTGCTCAGTAATAGGCATTTCTACACCGGCGCGTTGTGCTAATAAATACACTTCTTTTGTGTTTCTAAAGCCTTCAACAACTTGCCCGATAGACTCAATAGCAGCATCAACCCCTTCACCTTTACCTAAAGCCAAACCAAAGCGACGGTTGCGCGATTGATTGTCGGTACATGTTAAGATTAAATCGCCAAGTCCAGCCATACCCATAAAGGTTTCTTGCTTTGCCCCCAAGGCACATCCTAAGCGCGTTAGCTCAGCTAAGCCGCGAGTGATCAGTGCAGTACGTGCATTAGCTCCAAAGCCCACCCCATCAGACATACCAGCACCAATGGCTATTACGTTTTTAACCGCGCCACCTAACTGAATGCCAATAAAGTCATCGTTGTTATACACGCGGAACGAGCGCCCACAATGGAGTAAATCTGCAAGTTGTTGCGCAAACTCCGTTGAGGTAGACGACACCGATATCGCAGTAGGTAGCCCCATTGCCATTTCTTTTGCAAAGGTTGGGCCTGATAAAACCGCAAGCGGCATTTCATCACCTAGTTCCTGCAGGGCCACCTCTTGTAACAAGCGACCAGTATTTGGCTCAAGCCCTTTTGTTGCCCACGCAACTTGCGCACCTTCAACCAGCGCAGGTTTAATTTGCTGCAATGTATCTGCAAAGGCATGGCTTGGCACAACCACAAGTACAATAGCACTGCTGGCTACGGCTTGTTGTAAATCGGCTTGTAATAAAAGAGTGTCGGGGAATGGTACATCAGGAAGGTAACGTTGATTTTTCCGCTCAGCTGCAAGCGTGGCAACGTCGTCGCTATTGCGACCCCAAAGTGTCACTTGGTGACCATTTCGGGCTAAGCAAATAGCAAGAGCGGTGCCGTAAGACCCCGCTCCTAATACAGTAACAGCTGAAGTTGCTGTACTCATAAATTATGCGTCTGCTGAAACCTGCTCAGCTTGCGCAGTACGTTGTTGCATGTATTGTGCAAATAACGCATCAAAGTTCACTGGCGCAAGGTTAAGCTGTGGGAAAGTACCACGGTTAACAAGATTAGATACGGCTTCACGCGCGTATGGGAATAACACGTTAGGGCAGTATGCACCTAGCATATGTGCTAGTTGTACTTCTTCAAGCTCACCAACTGTAAAAATACCGGCTTGCTGAATTTCACATAAAAACGCAGTTTCTTCACCGATAGAAGCAGTAACCGTTAGTGCTAAAACCACTTCAAACACACCTTCGTCTAGCTTATTAGAGCGCGTGTCTAGGTCTAGCTTAACTTCTGGCGTCCATTCTTTTTGAAAAATCGCAGGCGAGTTAGGCGTTTCAAACGATACATCTTTAGTGTAAATACGTTGAATAGTAAATTGTGCGCCACCTTCTTGTGCTGCTGCGTTTTGATTTTCTTCGTTCATTGTGCTTCCTACGTGTTAGTTTTTATAATTAAAATTAAGCATTTAGCTTAGCGTCAAGTTTACCTTGCGCTTCAATAGCCATCATGTCGTCGCAGCCACCGATATGTTCATCATTAATAAAAATTTGCGGTACTGTGCTTGCACCACCTGCTTTAGCAATCATTTCATCGCGAAGCTCTGGTTGAACACCAATATCAATATTTGTGTACTCAACGCCTTTACTGTTTAAAAGTGCAAGAGCACGTTGGCAAAATGGACAGTACGCTTTGGTGTATAAAACAACATTACTCATAATAAATCCTCTATCGGTACTACTAAACTGATTAGCGACCTGTTGTAGTTGGAAGGCTGGCAGATTGCCACGACCCCATACCACCTGATAATACATAAACCGATTCAAAGCCTGCTTTATGCATTGCATTAGCAATACCTTGAGCAGTCATGCCTGTGGCACATACTAGTATAATGGGTTTGCTCTTGTGCTTTTCAAGGCTTGAAAAGTCAGATTGTTTTGCTTTTTCAGGGCTTAAGTGTTCAGCACCCGCAATACGACCTGCGTTAAATTCTTTTTGAGCACGAATATCAACTACTTTGCCATCTTCACGATTAATAAGAAGTGTTAATTGCTGTGGGTTTATTTCTCTCACTGCTGAAAGCTTGCTCTTTATCCAGCCGCTTACAATAAGGAATACAAGACCAACCCAAGCTAGGCTTAAAATAGGATGATTTGTAATAAATTCAATATATTGATCCATTCTACTTCCACTATGAAATTATGTTCTAAACCTAGGGCGTGTTGGCCTTTGTGGATTGAAATTTATTCAATCTAGGGGCGATTAAATCGCGGCGCGAGATTTGTAACCTAGTGGGCTAAGTAAAAACCGAGCAAAGCTTCCGCGTCCTGCTCACGCCCCTTACCTACATCCATGTAGGCAACAAAAAGGTAATAGTCCCTAGAAAGAACCCAACGGGCAGCGCATGTTTGGTATTTATGCTACGTTATCGCCTATTTATGGGGAATAACCACACTTCATAGGCTCTGCCTTACCTAAAAACCAAACATACTGCTGCAAATTCAGCCACCAAAGTGCAACACGCCCTAATATTCTAGGTATTTTGTACTTTAGCCACGCAAGTATACCCAAACCAAGTTAAAATGCGAGTTTGCTGCGCTTTAAAAACACATAAAGCACCCCATATATGAAAGTAAGTAAAAAATTTAATATCTTGTTCTCAGTGCTGATTCTGGCGCTAAAACACGGTATGCTAAAACTAACCAGATAACCTTTTCGGCGCACAGTACCCATCAACAGGTGCTAATTTTCAGGAGCTATTATGACAGAGCATAAAAAACCACTGGTATTAATGATTTTAGACGGTTGGGGATACCGCGAAGATGAGCAAAGCAATGCGATTCTTGCGGCCAACACCCCCGTTTTAGACAACCTATGGGCAACCCGTCCACGCACATTAATTTCAGGCTCAGGTTTAGATGTAGGCTTACCTGAAGGGCAAATGGGTAACTCAGAAGTAGGCCATGTAAATTTAGGTGCTGGTCGTGTTGTTTATCAAGATTTTACTCGCATTACCAAAGCAATCAACGATGGCGAATTTGACTCAACCCCTGCCCTTGTTGAAAACATCGATAAAGCAGTCGCTGCAGGCAAAGCCGTGCATATTATGGGTTTATTAAGCCCAGGTGGTGTTCACAGCCACGAAGATCATATTGTCGCGAGTATTCAATTAGCCGCTAAACGCGGTGCAAAAGAAGTATACTTTCATGGCTTTTTAGATGGCCGTGATACACCACCACGCAGTGCTAAAGCATCAATAGAGCGTATAGAAGCCTTATTTGCCGAGCTAAATTGTGGCCGCTTAGCGTCTCTTGTGGGCCGTTATTACGCCATGGACAGAGACAACCGTTGGAACCGTGTAGAAAAAGCCTACAATGTAATGGCATTAGGTGAAGGCGAATTTAATTATGTTGATGGTGTATCGGCATTAGAAGCCGCCTATGAGCGCGACGAAAACGATGAGTTTGTAGCACCAACCACCATCGCACCACAAGGCGCTGAAGCAGCACAAATTAATGATGGCGACACTATCATCTTTGCTAATTTTAGAGCCGACCGCGCCCGTGAAATCACCCGTGCCTTTGTAGAGCCAGGCTTTGATGGGTTCGAAAAGAAAAAATCACCACAGTTAAGCGCATTTGTAATGATGACAGAATACTCAGCCGATATTGATGCCCCTATCGCATTTGGCCCTACGCCATTGGTGAACGTATTAGGTGAATGGCTTGAAAAAAATGGCAAAACGCAGCTACGTATTTCTGAAACAGAAAAATACGCTCATGTTACGTTTTTCTTTAGTGGCGGACGCGAAGATGAATTTGAAGGCGAATCACGCGAATTAATTCCTTCTCCACAGGTTGCCACTTATGACCTTCAGCCAGAAATGAATTCTGAAATGCTAACCGACAAACTTATTGAAGCCATTAAAAGCGGTAAGTTTGATGCCATTATTTGTAATTACCCGAATGGCGATATGGTGGGTCACTCTGGTGTGTTTGAAGCCGCGGTTAAAGCCTGTGAAGCTGTTGATGCATGTATAGGCCGCGTGGTGGAAGCGCTAGATGAGTTTGGCGGTGAAGCACTTATCACAGCCGATCACGGTAATGCAGAGCAAATGGCAAATACTGCCACGGGCCAAGCTCATACCGCTCACACTAGCGAGCCAGTGCCATTTATTTATGTAGGACGCGATGCAACGCCAAGTGAAGGTAAAGCATTAAGTGATGTAGCACCTACTATGCTACACCTGATGGGCATGGAGCAACCAAGCGAAATGACCGGTACGCCAATCATGACGTTGAAATAAAACATGAGCAAACCAGTAAATTGGTTTAGTGTTTATACATTTGTATTGGTTTCGTTAGTGGTTGCCCCTGCAACCGCTAACGAAAACCGCACTAAAAAAGACCTATCTGAAGTGCAATCTGCATTAGAGCAAAGCCAAGCAGAGTACAACGCACAGCGAAAAAAAATTGCCGCACTGCAAAAAAACTTAAAAAAACACGAGTTAGAAATAGCTAAAAATGCCAAAGCCCTCAATATGGCTGAGCAATCAGTAAAAGAAACCGAGCAAAAACAACAAGCACAGCAACAAAAAGCACAGCAATTAAAAGCGCAACACGCGCAATTTCAAGCCATTTTAGCGGCCCAGCTAAAAAGTGCCTACATGGCTGGGGGCGACGACTACCCCAAAATGCTTTTAAACCAACAAGACACAGCTAAATTTGAGCGTACCTTAAGCTATTACAACTATTTAAATAAAGCGCGCATAGAGCAAATTGAAGAGCTTAAAGTACTACAACAACAAATTGCAGAAAACCAAGCTGCACTTGCCAAAACCAAACAAAAATTAGCCGCCTTATTTGAAGAACAAAAAAGACGCCAAAGCGCGCTAGTAAATGCCCAAAGCGAGCGCCAAACTAACCTTAAAAACTTACAAGCACAGCTCAATAGCACTAAAAGCTCGATTAATTACTTAAAAGACAACGAGCAAACATTAATCACCACCATTGAAGAACTTGAGCAAGAGAAGACTCAAAAAATTGAATTGCTCGGCCTTAATAAAAGTAAAGGCAAGCTTAATTGGCCCAGCAAAGGAAAGCTAAAACACACATTTGGTCAGCGCAAACATGGCGGCATAGACTGGAAAGGCGTGTTAATTGGTGCAAAAGAAGGCACTAATGTAAACAGTATTAATAATGGCCAAGTTGTATTTGCTGATTGGCTTAAAGGCTTTGGCTGGGTTATTGTGGTTGATCATGGTGAGGGCTTTATGAGCCTATACGGCCATGCGCAAACATTATTAAAAGATGTGGGCGACATGGTTCGAGAAGGCGAAACGCTGGCATTAGTAGGTCAAAGCGGCGGACAGTCGAGTTCTGGTCTATACTTTGAAATACGCCACAAAGGACGCGCAGTAAATCCTGTTAAATGGTGCAGACGTATTTAAGTGAATAAAACAGCTGCACCGCATTAGGAGCAGCTGATGACTCAAAAAATACCACAAACACGCTCATTTCCCTCTTCCCGTACGCGCTATTTGTTTTTGTTGTGCGCATTGACCTGTATTGCTATTTTTTGTTTTAGCAATTCATTACTTGCCAGCTCAGTTAAAGATCTTAAAAGTCAGCAAATTTCTGAAATACTCTTCAACATTAAAGCCTATTATGTTGATGACTTGTCACTGACAAAAGGTGCACAGGGTGCCTTTAATAATCAGCAAGTAGAAATTTTACTCGACCAGCTAGACCCTTATTCTAAATACCTCAATGAAAATGACTTAGACGCTTTGTTTAATAATACAAATGGCCATTACACTGGCGTGGGCATTGAAGTGAAAGACATTGACAGTGACATTACTATTGTCGGTGTAGTTAAAAACTCCCCAGCCAAAAAGGCCGGTATTTTAGCGGGCGATATTATTGTTAGTGTTAATGATATAAACACGCAAACAGGTAGCTTAGAGCAAGTAGCTGCGTTGATAAAAGATACCCGCTTTAACGCGGTTAAACTAACAATACAACGCGCAGGGCAGCAGCAACCAATTAGCTTTGCGGTAAATCGCAAAGAAATAAACTTAGAAAGCGCCACTAGCCAATTACTCGACTCAGGCACTGGGTATTTAGCCATAAATAATTTTTCTAATCACACCTTACATGAAGTGGCGCTGCAGGTAGCTGCACTTAAAAATGATTATCGCACGCCCCTTAAAGGGTTAGTCATTGATTTACGTGACAACCCAGGTGGTACTTTACAAAGCGCAGTGGCGGTAGCGGATCTATTTTTACAAAGCGGCACTATAGTCACCACTAAAGGGCGCTATTACGACGCTAATCAAGCCTACTACGCTAAACGAGGCGACATACTAAAAGGCTTGCCTATTGTGGTGCTTATTAATGAAAATTCGGCCTCTGCGGCTGAAATACTCGCCGCTGCTTTAAAAGATAATAAGCGTGCTACAGTGGTTGGTAATCAGTCTTATGGCAAAGGCTCGGTGCAATCTTTGATCCCACTTGGTGATGGTAATACAGCGCTAAAATTAACAACTGCTAAGTACTTTACACCTGCGGGCGTATCGATTGAAGGCGTAGGAGTTACCCCCGATGTAGCAATTGCGCAAGCAACCCTTCCACAATCAAATAAAGCCGTTATAATAAAAAATGAGCAGAACAAAAATGCACCACAATTTGAACATGAAATACTGGGCGACTTGCAGTTAGTAAAAGCTAAGCAATTACTTAGCATGCAATAGTAAATAATCTGAACTATAGGTAAGCGATTTAATAACAGAATAAATATTAACACTATTAGATTCTGCTATTCTTTAGCTATAAATTTTAAGTAAATTCAAGGCAGTTAGCGCTAAAAATGGCTGCTGAGATAGCTTTATTACCCGGCGTTGAGATTAAAAAATACCCTTAATAAATTAAAAAGATAATAAAAACTATAAACGTGAAAATAATAAAATGGCTGTTGTTGGCTATCTGCTTTGTATCTAGCACTGCTTGGGCAAAGCAAATAGCCATCGTAATTGATGATATTGGCTATCATCAGCGAGATTTAGAATTTCTTACCTTACCAGGGCAATTGTCGTATTCAATTTTGCCCCACACACCCTACTCTCAAATTTTTGCCACGCTTGCCAGCCAAGCAAATAAAGAGCTTTTATTGCATGTACCTATGCAAGCCTTAAACGGTAAAGCACTCGGCCCTGGCGGGCTCACTGTAAATATGGATAAAGAACAGCTACAAAAAACTTTAGGCACCGCGTTGGCAAGCTTACCGCAAGTAAAAGGGGTTAATAACCATATGGGGTCGGCACTCACTCAACAAAGCCAAGCCATGAAGTGGACTATGGAAGTACTTAAAAAACGTAATTTATTCTTTTTAGATAGCCGTACTACCGACTTAAGCCAAGCGCAAAATGCGGCAAATTTTATCGGAGTTGAAAATATTGGCCGCCATGTGTTTTTAGACAATATAACCACGCATGAGCAACTGCAGCAAAGGCTGGATGAGCTAAAATATAAAGCAACTAAACATCACTTTGCCATAGCGATTGCCCACCCCTACCCAGAAACCATCGACTTTTTACGCCAAGCGCTACCTGAGCTCACCGAGCAAGGCTTTGAGTTAGTTCCGGTATCGCAACTAGTGCATAAAAAATACATACAATTAGCACAGGCGCAAGGTAAAGGGATCAACGCTAGGTAGCTTTAAGCGGTGTTTTAAGTATATATAAGCCATACAACTAAGCTGACAAAAGCAATATTAAATAGCTAAAACGTTGATTAAAATACTTATAGCCACAAAGCAAAAGCCCCGCATATTAATGCAGGGCTTTTTAAGTTTTACATTTTTTGCGCTATTAGCTCATAGCACTTTGCAGCTTTTTCATCGCTGTTTTTTCTAGCTGGCGAACACGCTCAGCAGATACACTGTATTTTTCAGCAAGCTCTTGTAGTGTTGCTTTGTCATCAGACAACCAGCGTGCACTTACAATGTCTTGTGAGCGTTCGTCTAGCGTTTTAAGCGCGCTAAATAAACGAGTATGTGACTGCTCTTGCCATTGTTGCTGCTCAATATCGTCAGCTAAATCAGCTGAGCCGTCTGTTAAGTATTGTACTGGTGAATATGTACTTGTTGGTGCGTCGTCGTTATCGTCGCCCGTTAAGTCAAAGCCCATGTCTTGGCCGCTCATGCGCGATTCCATTTCACGAACTTCTTTTTCACTCACACCTAGCTCATTAGCTACAGTGCTTACTTCAGCTTGGTTAAACCAACCTAAACGTTTTTTGTTTTTACGAAGATTAAAAAACAATTTACGTTGCGCTTTAGTGGTCGCAACTTTTACGATGCGCCAGTTTTTAAGCACAAACTCATGAATTTCTGCTTTAATCCAATGAACAGCGAAAGACACTAAACGTACCCCCACACTTGGGTCGAAACGCTTAACCGCTTTCATCAGGCCTATATTGCCCTCTTGGATTAAGTCGGCTTGCGGTAAACCATAACCCGAGTAGCTTTTAGCAATATGTGCTACAAAGCGTAAATGCGACATAATGAGTTGCTTTGCAGCACTAAGATCGCCTTCTTCTTGAAGTCGTGTTGCTAGCTCTTTCTCTTGCTCAGCTTTAAGCATAGGAATTGTGCTAACCGCTTGAAGGTAGCCGTCCATGCTTGCGCTTTGTTGCCCAACTGTAAGTGCCATTGCGTATAAATCTTTACTCATTTTTCACCTCGGTGATAAACATTTGAAACCATCTTAGCACTCTTTCTCTAAGAGTGCTAACCCCAATTTAAAACTTTTTTTAAGCGTAAATCAAGCGGTTTTTTAGTGTATGTTAAGTCTACTACATGCGACTGAATAAGTGATGAACTAAGGGATTGCAAGAGATTAGCGCAAGCGTAACAGCGCATTTACAACTAATCTCATTTGAGGATAATAATATACAAACATGACATTTTTGAGTCAGCCATTAGCAGCCATACTTATACTTTATCAGGCTCAATTTCTTTTATATATCGGTTAACCGATAAGTAAGAACCAATAAAGCCTAAGCTGGTTGCTAGCAATACTAATGCGCCAAACTCATTAAGCGTTAAACCAATTAACGAAAAGCTTGTTTGATACACGCCTGCAACGCTGCTTACTGCGCTAGTTAACCACCACATCATTAAGGCAATACAAATAAATGCAAACAAGCCCCCTATAACGCCATACCAAATGCCGGTCCACAAAAACGGAGCGTGTATAAACGTATTGGTAGCACCTACTAACTTCATTACTTGTATTTCTTCTTTTTTATCCATAATCGATAAGCGAATCGTATTACCAATAATAAGCGTGACAGAGGTAAGAAGTAATAAAGCAATTGTGATAACGCTTTCTTTTAATAAGTCTAATAATGCATTTAGGCGCTCAAGCCAAGCAATATCAAGCTTACCAAAATCTACTTCGCGCTCGTTCTCAAGCTTTGTAAGCAGCGCTTTAGCCGCATTAGGCTGGCGATGCCGCTTAGTAGGTGTCACTAATACAACATCGGGTAGCGGGTTGCTATCTAGGTACTCTAAAGCTTGCCCAAACCCCGACACATCTTTAAATTCAGTTAATGCTTGCTGCTTAGAAATAAATTCAACACTTTCTACCTCGGCGTAAAGTGCTAAACGCTTTACTAAGGTTTGTGTTTCTTGTTCGCTCATACTTTCTTTTACAAAAAGCGATATTTCACTGGCTTCTTCAAACCCGCTACTGACTTGCTGTACATTTTTTACGACTAAATAAAGCGTTGCAGGCAATGTTAAACTTAGCCCAAGTACAGCAATTGTCATTAATGATGCAAGTGGCGTACGCCACATTTCACCTAAACTGTGCACCCCTTGGCGAAAAATATTAATAATAAAAAAATAACCGCCAGCTATGGCTGATTTTTTTTGTTTGTCGTTTGAGTTTTGGCGTCCTTTAAATAACAAGCTCACAGCGTGCCCTCCGCAAGTGGGTCTTCAAGCATACGGCCATCTTTTAAAGTCAGGCTACGGTATTTTAAACGCGACACCAGACCAAGGTCGTGTGTTGCTATAAGTACTGTCGTACCATGTTTATTAAAATCTTCAAATAGCCTTAATATTTCCATAGAGAGCTCGGGGTCAAGGTTACCCGTTGGTTCATCAGCTAATAAAATAGGCGGAGAATTTACAATCGCTCTGGCAATACCTACGCGTTGCTGCTCACCACCAGAGAGTGTAGAAGGATGGCATTTAACTTTATCTAACAGCCCTACTTTATCTAGCGCACCATGAACTCGTTTAGCGATTTGTTTATGATGAGTGCCTTCAATAATCAACGGCAGTGCAACGTTATCAAACACAGTGTAACGCTCTAACAATCGATGATTTTGAAAAATAATACCAATATCGCGGCGCGCATAAGGAATTTGCCGAGAATTAACTTTATTTAAATCAACACCATTAATTAGCACGTTGCCTGCAGAGGGGCGCTCCATTAAGCTAATGAGCTTTAATAAGGTACTTTTACCCGCACCACTGTGGCCTGTTAAAAAAGCCAGTTCGCCAGGCTTAATATGAAATGTAACTTTTTCGAGAGCGCGATGCCCACCCGGATAGGTTTTACTTACTTGCTGAAAATTTATCATTTTTTATTATGCCAGTCCCAAATTAGTAAAATGGAATTCCTTAGCTAGGGCCTGTTGACCTTTCAGGATTGAAATTTGCTCTACCTAGAGGCTATTTAATCGCGGCGCAAGGTTTATAGCCCAGAGGACTAAGTAAAAACCGAGCAATAAAAAGTAAATAGCCCAAAGGGCAGCGCATGTTTAATCTCAAAAGATAAACAGACCAAAAAAGGGAGCAAGCTCCCTTTTATGTATTAAGCGTCATCCTCATCTTGGCTAAATAAAGCGTCAATAAAGTCATCGCTTTTAAATGCGCGTAAATCATCAATACCTTCGCCAACACCAATGTAACGAATAGGAATATTAAACTTATCTGCAACCGCAAATATAACCCCACCTTTAGCAGTACCATCAAGTTTTGAGAGGGTAATACCGGTTAAACCAACACATTGATTAAATAAGTTTACTTGGCTAATTGCATTTTGACCTGTACCCGCATCAATGGTTAGCATAACTTCATGCGGTGCATCGGGGTCAATTTTCTTCATTACGCGGGCTATTTTTTCAAGCTCTTGCATTAAGTTGTCTTTATTTTGCAAGCGCCCTGCTGTATCGGCAATTAATACATCTACATTACGCGCTTTAGCGGCTTGAAATGCATCAAACACCACCGAGGCACTATCTGCACCAGTGTGCTGGGCAATAACAGGAATGCTGTTACGCTCTCCCCACACTTGCAGCTGCTCTACGGCTGCTGCACGAAAGGTATCTCCTGCGGCCAACATAACCGACTTACCTTCATTTTGAAATTGCTTAGCTAACTTACCAATGGTTGTCGTTTTACCTACGCCGTTTACACCGACCATTAATATAACAAATGGTTTTTTATCAGCATGTACCTCAAGCGGTTGCTCAGCTGTTTTAAGCATTGCGGCCATTTCTTGCTTCATTAAGTCATAAAGCGCATCGCCATCTTTAAGCTGCTTGCGATCAGCTGCATCAGTAAGGCTATCAATCAGCTTCATGGTGGTATCAACACCTAAATCGGCGGTAAGAAGCTGTGTTTCTAAATCTTCAAATAAATCATCGTCTATTTTTTTACCACTAAAAATAGATGCAAAGCCAGAGCCTATATTTACACGGGTTTTTAATAACCCTTTTTTAAGACGTGAAAAAAAGCCTTCTTTTTTAGGCTTTTCGGCAAGTTTAGCTTCTTCTTTTGCAAGCTCTGCCGTAATGCGCTCTTGCTCTAAACGATCAGCTTCGGCCTCTGCTGCAATGCGTTCTTGCTCTGCACGTTCAGCTTCTGCCTGTTCTTGTGCAATACGCTCTTGTTCTAAGCGCTCAGCTTCTGCTTGCTCTGCTGCAATACGCTGTTGCTCTAAACGCTCAGCTTCTGCTTCTGCAGCAATTCGCTCTTGCTCTACACGTTCAGCTTCTGCTTGCTCTGCTGCAATACGCTGCAGCTCTATACGCTCAGCTTCTGCCTGTTCTTGTGCAATACGCTCTTGTTCTAAGCGTTCAGCCTCTGCCTGTTCTTGTGCAATTCGCTCTTGTTCTAAGCGTTCAGCCTCTGCCTGTTTTGCTGCAATACGCTCTTGCTCTACACGTTCAGCTTCTGCTTGCTCTGCGGCAATACGCTCTTGTTCTAAGCGATCAGCTTCTGCTTTTTCTGCAGCAATACGTTCTTGCTCTGCACGTTCAGCTTCTGCCTGTTCTTGTGCAATACGCTCTTGTTCTAAACGCTCAGCTTCAGCTTTTTCTGCTGCAACACGCTCTTGCTCTAAACGCATTTGCGCTTCTTGCTCTGCTAAATGAGCGGCTTGTGCTTGTTGTTGCGCCTGTGCTTCAGCTTGCTCTTTCGCAAGCAACTCAGCGTTGGCTTTTTCAATTGCTAATTTTTCATCTTGCTCAGCTTGCTCGCGCTCTGTGTCTAAACGTTGTTGCTCAGCTCGCTGTGCAGCCATTCGCTCTTGCTCTAAACGCATTTGCGCTTCTTGCTCAGCTAAACGTGCAGCTTGTGCTTGTTGTTGCGCCTGTGCTTCGGCTTGCTCTTTTGCAAGCAACTCTGCATTAGCCTTTTCAATTGCTAAACGCTCTGCTTGTGCTTTTTCAGCAGCAATACGCGCTTGTTCTCCACGCTCTGCTTCGGCCTTTTCTGCCGCTAAGCGCTCAGCTTCTTGTTGCTGAGCTAATGCCTGTTGTTTATCAGCTTCTGCTTGTTTTTTATCTGACTTACCAAAACCGAGCCAAGACATGAATTTACTTTTTTTTGCCATACTTGCTAATAACCACTTATAAAAATCTGATAAACTAAAATTTGAAATAGCTTGGTGTGGCTCAGCAAAGCGTGCCGGCCAAACAACCGTTCAAAACGTAAGTGCTAAATAGTAACACTTTTAATGCGGTTGAAAAATGAAGCTAAACGTAAACTACGCACAATATTATCTGAGCTAGATCCCTTATACCATTTTTTAGTGACCTAAATGAGAAAAAAAACAACGAAAAATAAAGCAATTAGCAAATCTACTGACGGCTTTATTAGAGTAATCAGCGGGCAATTTCGTGGCCGTAAACTGCCGGTAAAAAATGTAGAAGGGCTACGCCCAACAACAGACCGCATTAAAGAAACCGTGTTTAATTGGTTAATGCAAGATACGCGCGATGCAACAGTACTCGATTGCTTTGCAGGCTCTGGCGGGCTTGGCTTTGAAGCGCTGTCTCGGTTTGCTAAAAGCACCACGTTTATCGAACTAGATGCCTCGGCTGCTAAGCAAATTGAGCAAAATATTAGTACCTTAAAGCTTGAAAATGCACAGGTAAAACACACTAATTCACTCTCATATTTAGAGCAAAAGAATACAAATTCACCATTTAATTTAGTTTTTGTTGACCCACCATTTCGCAAAAACTTAGCGCAAAGTAGCTGTGATTTATTAGAAAATAACCAATGGCTTAGCGAAGACGCGCTCATTTATGTTGAGGTAGAAACCGAACTAAGCAGCTTTTCACAACCAGATAACTGGCTGTTAATTAAAGAAAAAAAAGCAGGGCAAGTATTCTGTAGGCTATACCAACGCCAGCCAAATTAACACTATTTAAGCCGCTGCATTTCTGTTAATATTATCCTTTACATGTGGTGTTGCTTCGGATTACAATACCGCACCATTTTTGAACCACTTGATCAATGTTTGATCAACTTGAGCAACGCTCATAATTTAGGTAGGTGAATTTTTAATGCCAGTAATTAAAGTAAGAGAGAACGAACCGTTTGACGTAGCACTTCGTCGCTTCAAGCGTTCATGTGAAAAAGCAGGTATCCTTTCAGAAGTTCGTCGTCGCGAGCACTATGAAAAGCCAACAGCTGAGCGTAAGCGTAAAAAAGCTGCAGCGGTTAAGCGTCACATGAAAAAGCTTTCTCGCGATAACGCACGTCGCGTTAAATTATACTAATAGTATTAGGTCTTGTATAAATGAGCCTTTTAATAACGCTAAAAGATGCGCAAAAAGATGCGATGAGAGCGAAAGACAAACAACGTCTTAACCCTATTCGCATGGTGCTTGCCGCAATCAAGCAACGTGAGATTGACGAGCAAATAACACTAGACGACGCAGGTATTACCTCCGTTATAGTGAAGCTTGTTAAACAACGTCGTGATTCTTACACTCAGTACAAAGATGCTGGGCGTGAAGATTTAGCCGAAATTGAAGCCAATGAGATCGCAGCACTAGAAACTTTTTTACCTCAACAATTGAGTGAAGAAGAAATAGTTGCCCTTATTGATGCGGCTATTGCTGATACTAATGCAGCAGGTATGCAAGACATGGGTAAAGTAATGGGCATAATCAAAAGCAAAGCCGAAGGACGTGCCGATATGGGCAAGCTTTCTGGTTTAATTAAGCAACGATTAACAGCCTAATACTCCCACATACACAAAGTATGATTAAAGCAAACCGAGCCTAGTGCTCGGTTTCTTCGTTTAAGTAGACAAACAAAACGCTTTTAAGTAATGCTCGTGCATGTAATTAAGTGATTTATTGTGTAGCTACAAAAGCACATCGAAGGCTAGGTAAAATGGGTTATTTAGGGCTATCACTTACTGCGCCTGCACTGCTCTACCTTCAATATCCTAGCTTTGTATGCTGTTAGCGTCAGGTTTAGCACCTAAAAATGATTAAGTATTATTGCCCATGGATATAATGTAGCTTTTTAGCTTACCGATACCCCTTTTATAAATGCGCGCATTGTGTTGAAATTACACCTCACCAATTGTTAGGACTACTTACAAAACATGGCTGGAAAGATCCCACGAAATTTTATTGACGATTTACTCGCCAGAACAGATATTGTAGAGCTAATAGACTCTAAAGTTGGTCTTAAAAAAGCAGGTAAAGACTACCAAGCTTGCTGCCCTTTCCATAACGAAAAATCTCCCTCGTTTACTGTTTCTCAAGATAAACAGTTTTACCACTGCTTTGGCTGTGGTGCTAATGGCAACGCTATTTCGTTTGTTATGGAATACGACAAGCTTGAATTTGTTGATGCCATAGAAGAGCTCGCAAGCCTTTTAAATTTAGACGTACCTCGCGAGAAAGGCACTAGCTCAGCACCTGAGCGCACGGCAGCGCAAAAGCGCTCAGATTACGATTTAATGTTACACACAGCACGCTTTTACCAGCATCAATTAAAGCACCACAGTAACTCTGCTGCGGTGATTGACTATGTAAAAGGGCGTGGTTTAAGTGGCGAAACCGTTAAAAAGTTTATGATTGGTTATGCGCCGAGCGAATGGGAAGCGCTGTGCCAACAACTTGGCAGAACAAAAGAGCAAAAAGAACAGCTGGTCGAGCTTAAGCTCGCCTCAGAAAAAACACCAGGTAGGCAGTTTGATTTTTTCCGCGATCGGTTAATGTTCCCTATTCGTGATAAACGTGGCCGTGTTATCGCCTTTGGCGGGCGTGTAATGCAAGCCGACCAAGGGCCAAAATACCTCAACTCACCAGAGACCCGCATTTTTCATAAAGGCTTTGAGCTATATGGTCTTTATGAGGCAAAACAAGCACATAAAAAGCTTGAACATGTACTTATTGTAGAAGGTTACATGGATGTAGTTGCACTTGCAGAGCAAGGTATTGAATATGCCGTAGCTGCGCTTGGCACCGCAACAACAAGCGAGCATATGCATACGCTATTTAGAACCACCGACAAAGTTATTTGTTGTTACGATGGCGACAGAGCTGGCCGCGACGCTGCATGGCGAGCACTAGAAAATGCCCTGCCCTACTTAAACGATGGCAAAGCATTACACTTTGTATTTTTACCTGACGGGGAAGACCCTGATTCACTGGTTCAGCAAGAAGGTAAAACACAGTTTGAGCAACGTTTAAGCCAAGCAGATGATTTTACCAAAGTGTTATTTAATAAGCTTAGCCAAGAAGTAGACCTAACACTCGACTCAGGCAAAGCTAAGCTGTTGAGTGCCGCTTTGCCGTTAATTGAAAAAATTCCGAGTGAATTTTACCAAGAAAATATTTTAGAGCAGTTAGGACGATTAATTGGCCGTACGCGTGAGCAACTAAATAGCCGCTTAAAAACACCAAAGCAACAACACGCTGTTGAACGAAAATTTAAAATTACCCCAATGCGCCAAGCTATTGGTATTTTAATTCAGCACCCACAGTTAGCTAAAAGTGTGCCCCATTTGCCAGAATTGGCGCAAATGAACATAGCAGGCATTGGTTTGCTACTGCGCTTACAAGAGCGCGCACTGCAAAAAGACAATGCTAACACAGCGGTTTTACTCGAATCATTTAGAGATTCCGAGGATTACGAACCGCTAGTAAAGCTTGCCACATGGCAGCACCAAATTAGTGATGAGCGTTTAGAGACTGTTTTTCAAAATACTTTTAAATTTATTGAAGATCAGTGTTTAAATTATCGACTAGAGACCCTATTAATAAAGGACAAGACACAGGGCTTATCAAGTGATGAAAAACTAGAATGTCATTTACTTATGACAGCGCTAAAAGCGAGTAACAGCTAGTCAGACTTGATTTAAACTGTTATACTGTGCTATTCACTGCGTCACATTATTAAAGTTAGTTAAAAGGCTAACTCTATGATGACGCCTGTTGTATCAACTTATCAGAGTGGAAGAAACAATCTCTATGGATCCAACTCCTCAGTCACAATTAAAACTTCTGATTCAAAAAGGTAAAGAGCAAGGCTACTTAACTTTTGCTGAAGTAAATGATCACCTTCCACAAGACATAATCGACTCAGATCAAGTAGAAGATATCATTAGCATGATTAATGACATGGGTATCAAGGTTAGCGAAAACGCGCCTGATGCTGATGAATTAATGATGCAAGAAACCACGACAGACGAAGACGCAGCAGAAGCTGCTGCTGCAGCCCTTGCAACTGTAGAAAAAGAAATTGGCCGTACAACTGACCCAGTGCGCATGTATATGCGTGAAATGGGTACTGTTGAACTTCTTACACGTGAAGGCGAAATTGTAATCGCTAAGCGCATTGAAGAAGGTATCAACCAGGTACAAATTTCTGTTGCCGAATACCCTGAAGCGATTACTTACCTACTTGAACAGTGGGATAAGTTTGAAGCAGAAGAAATGCGCTTAAGCGACATTATTTCAGGCTTTTTCGACCCTAACGAAGACGAAGCGCAAATCTCAGCAACTCACATTGGCTCTGAATTAAGTGAAGAACAACTTGATGAAGACGATGATGAAGATGACAAAGACAGCGATGACGATGAAGACGAAGAAGAAGTAGATACAGGCCCAGATCCAGAAGAAGCCCGTATTCACTTTGAAAACTTACGTGATTTATACGTTAAAGCTCGCGCTACCTTTGATGAAAAAGGGCGTTCGCACCCAGATTCTCAAGCCGCTATTTTTGAAATTGGCGAGCTTTTCAGAACCTTTAAATTAGTACCAAAACAGTTTGATCGCATGGTTAACAACATGCGTGAAATGATGGATAGAGTGCGTATTCAAGAACGCCTTATCATGAAACAAGCGGTACAAATTGCTAAGCTACCTAAGAAAACGTTTATTAAGCACTTTGCTAATAACGAAACTGACTCAGCGTGGCTAGACCTAGAAATAAATGCTAACGAAAAACATTCAGCTAAACTTGAAGAAGTGAAGCCTGAAATTATTCGTTGCATCCAAAAGCTATGTGTAATTGAAGAAAGCACAGGCTTAAGCATTGAGCGTATTAAAGACATTAACCGTCGTATGAGCATTGGTGAAGCAAAAGCGCGCCGTGCGAAAAAAGAAATGGTTGAAGCTAACTTACGTCTTGTAATCTCAATTGCTAAAAAATACACAAACCGTGGTTTACAGTTCTTAGATTTAATCCAAGAAGGTAACATTGGCTTGATGAAAGCGGTAGATAAGTTTGAATACCGCCGTGGTTATAAGTTCTCGACTTATGCTACGTGGTGGATTCGCCAAGCGATTACCCGCTCAATTGCTGACCAAGCAAGAACAATCCGTATTCCAGTACATATGATAGAAACGATTAATAAACTTAACCGTATATCTCGTCAAATGTTACAAGAAATGGGTCGTGAGCCAAATCCTGAAGAATTAGCAGAACGCATGATGATGCCTGAGGATAAAATCCGTAAGGTACTTAAAATTGCCAAAGAGCCAATTTCGATGGAAACACCAATCGGTGATGATGAAGATTCGCACTTAGGTGACTTTATCGAAGATACCACTATTGATTCGCCAATCGACTCGGCAACTATGGAATCTCTTCGTGGCGCAACAAACGATGTGTTAGCAGGCCTTACAGCCCGTGAAGCTAAAGTACTTCGTATGCGCTTTGGTATTGATATGAATACCGACCACACCTTAGAAGAAGTAGGTAAACAGTTTGACGTAACACGTGAGCGTATTCGTCAAATAGAAGCGAAAGCACTGCGTAAATTACGCCACCCTTCTCGCTCTGATTTACTAAAAAGCTTTTTAGACGCTAAATAATTTAGCGCTTCATATAAACTAAAAAGGCCGCTGTAGCGGCCTTTTTTCTATTTAAAGGAAACAACCATGGCTTGGATCCAAATCCGTATCAATGCCAATGCTGCTACCGCAGATGCAGTGAGTGACTTATTAATGGAAGCAGGCAGCGCCTCTGTTACTTTTATTGACGCTAAAGACACGCCTATTTATGAGCCTAAAATTGGCACCGTTGAGTTTTGGGCCGATACCACTGTAATTGGTCTATTTGAAGCCAATCATGATATGAACGCGGTAATTGAATTACTTAAGCGTCATGATGAAATTAAAGACACACTGGTATACAAAATTGAGCAACTAGAAGATAAAGACTGGGAACGTGAGTGGATGGATAACTTTCACCCAATCCAGTTCGGCGAAAAACTGTGGATATGCCCAAGCTGGCGCGACATTCCAGACCCAGATGCAGTTAATGTACTGCTCGACCCTGGCCTTGCATTTGGTACGGGTACGCATGCAACAACGGCACTGTGCCTTAAATGGCTAGAAAGCCAAGATTTAAGTGGTAAAACAGTGGTTGATTTTGGTTGTGGATCGGGCATTTTAGGTATCGCAGCCATTAAACTTGGCGCAGAGCGCATGATAGGTATTGATATTGACCCGCAAGCTCTAGAAGCAAGCTTAGATAACGCACAACGTAATGGCGTAGCCGATAAGCTTGAAGTATACCTACCAGAAAACCAACCTGAGTTTAGTGCTGATATTGTAGTCGCTAATATTTTAGCGCAGCCGCTGCGTGAGCTTCACAGTGTAATTTTGGGATTACTTAAACCGGGTGGCAAAATTGCTATGTCGGGCATATTAGAAGAACAAGCCCAATCGGTTGCCGATATTTACGCACCGTTTATTGAGCTTGACGATATTGCACTAGAGGGTGATTGGACCCGTGTAAGCGGTACAAAAAATAGCTAACCGCATACATTTATAATTTTAGAGTTTTAACTCAAAACTTGCATGTAAAGCCTGTATTTAACAGGCTTTACTATTTTTTTACAGTTAGAAAATTAGCATGCATAATTTGACAAAATTATTTTTTGTTTAAATTTCAAACAAATCGACCCACTTGTCATGCGGTTATCAAAAGTCAATACGAAAAGGGCAAAAAAAAGTCACTTTTGTTCAATTTATAGCCTTTGATTTTTCCTAAAAAAACCGTAAACTTAGCGCCCCTTGAAAAGAGGCCTATTGAATACAGTGCGTATCGGTTCATACCAACTTGAGAATAATGTAATAGTCGCGCCAATGGCAGGTATTACAGACAGACCATTTAGACAGCTTTGCCGCCGCTTAGGCGCAGGCTTAGCCGTGTCTGAAATGTTATCGTCAAACCCGAAGGTTTGGAAAACTGAAAAATCGATGAACCGTATGGATCACAGCGGTGAGTCGGGTATACGCGCGGTGCAAATTGCAGGAGCTGATCCTGAGCTTATGGCGCAGGCCGCACAATTCAATGTTGCTAACGGTGCACAGATCATAGATATCAATATGGGGTGCCCAGCAAAAAAAGTGAACAAGAAACTCGCAGGCTCTGCATTATTACAGTTTCCTGAACTTGTGGAAGAGATAGTTGATGCAGTGGTTAACGCTGTTGATATCCCTGTCACACTTAAAATCCGTACAGGATGGGATCAGGACAACCGTAATGGTGTAGAGATTGCGAGAATAGCTGAGCGTTATGGCATTGCGTCACTTGCCGTACATGGGCGTACACGCGCATGTATGTACAAAGGTGAAGCAGAATATGCCACGATTAGGGATATAAAACGCTCAGTGTCGATACCTGTGGTTGCTAATGGTGATATTACATCTCCAGAAAAAGCAAAGCAGGTTTTGGACTATACGGGTGCAGATGCCATCATGATTGGCCGAGCCGCCCAAGGTCGCCCTTGGATATTTAGGGAGATAGACCACTATTTGCGAACTGGAGAACACTTACCACCACCTGCTATTTCAGAGGTGCGAAGTATTTTAATGGAGCATTTAGATAACCTCCATGCGTTTTACGGCGAGCCAATGGGAGCGCGAATCGCTCGCAAACATGTATCTTGGTATTTGCAAACCCATGACAGTGACGGTCAGTTTAGGCGAGTATTTAATGCGCTCGACAACCCACAAGCACAGGTTGACGCATTAACGCAATACTTTAAAACACTAGCAGCTAACTAAGAAAGAAAGAGATTAAATAATGTTCGAACAAAACGTGACTTCTCCATTTATCACAAACCCTCATGTTCAGTCACACGAGAAACCGCAGCCATTGCGTGATGCAGTAAAAAAAGCTGTTCACCACTATTTAAAGCAGCTTAACGGTCAAGATGTGCAAGACGTTTACGACCTTGTTCTTTCAGAGCTAGAAGCGCCATTACTTGAAGAAGTAATGACATACACACGTGGTAACCAAACTCGTGCGGCAATTTTACTAGGTATCAACCGTGGTACTTTACGTAAAAAGCTTAAAAAATACGGCATGAACTAATACCAATTATATTGAAAGCGTAAGCATGCTAACGAGCTAAACAAGCCCATAACGGCGTTAAAAATTTCTTATGTAGAATAACTACACTGTGAAATTTTTGCCTTGTTATAGAGTTGTTTTTCTATCGCTATAACTGCTTACTAATCCAATACAATTGGTATCATGCAAAAAAAGCACCTTAGGGTGCTTTTTTTATGCACACAATTTAGTATAGATGTTGCAAAATGCTCACGCTTATTGGCGCTTTATAAGTCGTTTTTTGAGTAGTAATCAGTTAAAATGCCCGCTTCTAAGCTAGCTCATAAACTGAGGAAATTAAACTACAATGGATACTCATCGTCCTATTCGTCGCGCACTATTAAGTGTGTCTGATAAAACCGGTATTGTTGAATTTGCCCGCGCACTAGAAGCGCAAGGTGTAGATATTTTATCAACTGGCGGTACCTGCAAACTCCTTGCTGATAACGGCATAAAAGTGACTGAAGTATCAGATCACACAGGTCATCCTGAAATCATGGATGGTCGCGTAAAAACCCTTCATCCTAAAATTCACGGCGGTATTTTAGCGCGCCGCGGACAAGATGAAAGCGTAATGGCAGATAATAACATCTCTGCTATCGATATTGTTGTAGTTAACTTATACCCCTTTGCGAATACTGTCGCTCAAGAAAACTGCAGCCTTGAAGATGCTATTGAAAACATTGATATTGGCGGACCTACCATGGTTCGTGCAGCCGCTAAAAACCACAAAGACGTCACCATCGTGGTAAACGCAAACGATTACGAGCGCGTTATTAGCGAAATGCAAAGCAACAATGGCTCAACAACGTACAAAACACGTTTTGATTTAGCCATTGCCGCGTATGAGCACACAGCTCAGTACGATGGCATGATTGCTAACTACTTTGGCAAAATGGTGCCTGATTACACTGAAGAAGCCGCTGAAGAGACTAAATTCCCACGCACTATCAACATGCAGTTCACTAAAAAGCAAGATATGCGTTACGGTGAAAACTCGCATCAAGATGCAGCTTTTTATGTTGAAAACAACGTAAGCGAAGCGTCTGTTGCAACAGCTACTCAGCTACAAGGTAAAGCCCTGTCGTTTAATAACATTGCAGATACCGACGCCGCACTTGAGTGTGTTAAAGAATTTGATGTACCTGCATGTGTTATTGTTAAACACGCAAACCCGTGTGGCGTTTCAATTGGCGAAGATATTCTTAGTGCTTACGACCGCGCCTTTAAAACAGATCCAACCTCAGCGTTTGGTGGCATTATTGCCTTTAACCGCGAGCTTGACGCTGCAACAGCACAAGCCATTGTTGAGCGTCAATTTGTTGAAGTAATTATTGCCCCTAGCGTTTCAAGCGAAGCAGCAAAAATTGTTGAAGCTAAAAAGAACGTACGCTTATTAGCGTGTGGTCAATGGAGTGGCAAAGCAACTGGCCACGATATTAAACGCGTTAACGGCGGTGTTTTAGTACAAGACCGCGACCTAGGCATGGTTACCCAAGGCGATTTAAAAGTCGTATCTAAGCGCCAACCTTCTGAGCAAGAACTTAAAGATTTACTATTTTGCTGGAAAGTGGCTAAGTTTGTTAAATCAAACGCGATTGTATATGCCCGCGACGGTATGACCATTGGCGTAGGCGCAGGCCAAATGAGCCGTGTTTACTCAGCTAAAATAGCGGGTATTAAAGCCGCTGATGAAAACCTAGAAGTACCTGGCTCTGTAATGGCATCAGATGCGTTTTTCCCATTCCGTGATGGTATAGACGCAGCCGCAGCCGCTGGTATTACTGCGGTTATTCAGCCGGGTGGTTCAATGCGCGATGAAGAAGTTATCGCCGCCGCTGACGAAGCTGGCATGGCGATGGTATTTACCGGCATGCGCCACTTCCGCCACTAATCACACAAAGGGTTAAACACAACGTTTAGCCCTTTTTGTTTGCAATCAATTCACGTATTCTGGTTCAGCACCTATATAAAATGTTAAGGAACAAACGATGAAATTTGCACTAAAGTCACTACTTGTTGCCTCGCTTACGCTGACCTCAACAATGGCACTTAGCCATAACCATGAGTCAAGCCTTAGCCATGCTATTCAATCAAGCGAGCGTAGCGCTAAAAATAGCGCCCGCGATGAATACCGTCACCCTGAGCAAACACTGGCATTTTTTGGTTTTAAACCAACAATGACCGTGGTTGAAATTGCCCCTGGTGGTGGTTGGTACAGCGAAATTTTAGCCCCAGCACTTAAAGAGCAAGGCTTATATTACGCAGCGCATTTTCCGAGTGATTCATCGGTAGGTTACTACCAGCGCTCTTTAGCTGGCTTTAAGAAAAAAGTGGCCGAAGATGAGCGTTTTAGCAAAGTAAAAATTTCTGAGTTTGCCCCATTAACGCACACTGATATTGCCCCAGCCGGCACTGCCGACATGGTATTAACCTTTCGCAATGTACATAACTGGTACATGGGCAAAGACACTAAAGGCGCACTCAGTGCATTTAAGTCTTTTTATAAGGCTTTAAAACCAGGTGGCGTATTAGGTGTAGTTGAACATCGCTTAGATGAAAGCCGACCTGATGAGGACCAAAAATCAACCGGCTACATGAAGCAAAGTTACGTGGTCGATTTAGCTAAAAAAGCTGGATTTGAATTAGTTGCAAGCAGTGAGATTAACGCCAATCCAAAAGATACAGCCGATCACCCTAAAGGGGTGTGGACGCTACCACCTAGCTTACGCCTTGGCGAACAAGACGCTGATAAATACAAAGCTATTGGTGAAAGCGACCGTATGACGCTGAAATTTAAAAAACCGCTTTAAATAGGAATATTTCGCCATGAATGTATTAGTCATTGGCAGCGGCGGCCGCGAACACGCACTTGCGTTTAAGGCCGCTCAAAACACGAAAGTAAACACTGTATTTGTAGCACCGGGTAATGCCGGTACTGCACTTGAGCCAAAACTAGAAAACGTTGCAATTAACGTTGAAGACCTAGATGGCCTATTAAGCTTTGCGCAACAAAACAATGTAGAACTTACTATTGTTGGCCCTGAAGTACCGCTTGTATTGGGCGTTGTAGATAAGTTCCGTGAACACGGTCTCGCTATTTTTGGTCCAACAGCCGGTGCAGCGCAGCTAGAAGGCTCTAAGTCGTTTACTAAAGACTTTTTAGCTCGCCATGCCATCCCAACTGCTGATTACCAAACGTTTGAACAAATTGACCCAGCCCTTGCTTATTTAAAAGAAAAAGGCGCGCCAATTGTAATAAAAGCTGACGGTCTAGCTGCTGGTAAAGGCGTTATTGTGGCAATGGATGAGCGCGAAGCTGAAGACGCTATTCGCGATATGCTTGCCGGTAATGCTTTTGGCGAGGCTGGCAGCCGCGTCGTGATCGAAGAGTTTTTAGAAGGCGAAGAAGCCTCTTTTATTGTTATGGTTGATGGTAAAAACATTTTGCCATTTGCAACAAGCCAAGATCATAAGCGTGCATACAATGGCGATGAAGGTCCAAATACTGGCGGCATGGGCGCATACTCACCGGCACCTGTAGTAACCGACGAAATCCACCAGCGCATTATGAACGAAGTAATCGTTCCTACCGTTGAGGGTATGGCAAGCGAAGGTCATCCTTACACTGGCTTTTTATACGCAGGCTTAATGATAGATGCCCAGGGCACGCCTAAAGTAATTGAGTACAACTGTCGTTTTGGTGACCCTGAAACGCAACCAATGATGCTTCGTCTTAAATCAGACTTAGTTGAACTAGTTGAGGCGGCAAACCGCGAAGAGCTTGATAAAACAACCATTGAGTTTGACCCGCGCGCAGCCGTAGGTGTTGTACTTGCCGCTAAAGGCTACCCAGGTGATTACCCTAAAGGTGATGCAATATCAGGCCTTAAAGTTAACTACCCTGCTGATGAAAAAGTATTTCATGCGGGTACTAAGCAAGATGGCGAAAACGTTGTCACCGCAGGTGGACGTGTATTATGTGCAACGGCACTCGGCAATACCGTTACCGAGGCACAGCAACGTGCATACGAGCTTGTAAAACAAATTAGCTGGGAAGGTATGGAGTACCGCACCGATATTGCTTACAGAGCGATTGCCCGAGAGCAGTAGCCTGTAACTAAATTATTGGTTTAACTTAGGGCCTGTTTATCTTTCGAGATTAAATTTGCAGCAGTCTGTTTGGTATTTAGGCAAGGCAGAGCCTATGTAGTGTGGTTATTCCCCATAAATAGGCGATAACGCAGTATAAATACCAAGCACGCGCTGCACGAAGGTTCGTCCTAGGGACGATTAACTCTTTGTTGCTCGGTTTTTACTTAGCCCACTAGGTTACAAACCTCGCGCCACGATTAAATCGTCCCTAGTTAGAACAAATTTTAATCCTGAAGGATAAGCAGGCCCTAAAAATTTAACTAAAAAAGCGCAGTTTATATGCGCTTTTTTAGTGCTACACTAATTAAAAGATTTATTACAAGTATACAACGTTGGAAACGAAAACTTTACGTTATCATGCCGCGGCCATAGCCATACTGATTTTCATATTTTATATTATTAGCACACTCGCTTCTAACCTGGTTGTGCCGACTCGCTATACCATCGATAAAACCACGCCTGTATATTTAGACTTTGCCTACTACATAGATGAAAGTAAATCTCACACACTCAACGATATTATTTTAAATCCCGAGCTAATCACCCACCAGCCGTTAACCGATATTCAATGGAGCTTTAAGCAGCAAAACTATTGGCTATTTATAGACCTTGAAAATAAAAGCTTGGATGCTCAAGACATTGTTGCCCATTTTGATAACCCGATGGTTGATCACCTCAGCGTGTATCGGTTAAACAAAAGAAATGAGCTTATAGAAAGCTATAAATTAGGTGATAAAGTAAAGTCTCTCACGCTTTTCCAATATAGCGTACCGCATATACGTTTTGCACTTGAGAGTAAAACAACAGAGCGCTTAGCCATAAAAATAGATACAACGGGGATCAGCAAAACCCCAGTTAATTTGTATCGCCATAAAGAATTTGTTGATTTAGTTCGCTCGCAAACCGGCATTTGGGGCATATTTGCCGGCGTGTTATTAATGGCTGCTCTGTATAATTTAGTGCTTTATTTTGGGATTAAAGACCGCGTTTATTTAGTTTATATAGGCTATATAATTAGTGCGCTGTGTTTAATGGGCATTGTAATGGGCTTTGGCTTTTACTTGTGGCCCCTAGAGTGGCAATTGTACTTACACGAAAAAGTGATTTTTTCAAACTACGCAATGGCCTTTTTTACGCTCGCCTTTTGCACCATGTTTTTGCGCTATCACAAGGACAAATGCTGGCGCTATAAAATGAGTAAAGCGCTACTTATTTTAATATCTTTATTATCAATCACCACTTTATTTATACCCGAGTACATTGCAGCACCCATCTTTTTTTGTGTATTAAGCTTGTTATATATTACGTGTGTTATTTTAATTTATAACAAACTACGCACGGGCTTTAGGTGGGCGAAGTTTTACGTTTTTTCGTGGGTTCCCCTCATTGTTGGCGCGGCAATACAGCCGTTAGAATTAACGGGCTATTTGGATTATAGCTTTGCGATTCGTCACGCGTTTTTAGTGGCTATATTGTGTGAAGTTATTTTAATGGCTATGGCACTTGCCGATAGAGTGCGCTACCAGCGCGAGCGTGCGCTTTATCATGCTACACATACTCAGCAAACTAAATTACTTAACAGTGCCAAATTAAAACAAGCGTTTATGAGCTTACAAGCACAGGGGCGAAATACCACCTTGTGTTTAATTAAAATTCGCCATTTTAACTCGCTCAATACCATTATTACCCCATCGCAGGGCTACACTTTAATAAAGCACGTGGCTAAACAAATAGAGTTAGAGCTTAGCCATGAGCGCGAATTTACCAACCTCGATACAGATTTTAATAACAGCCCCCGCTTAGCCGACTTAGGCAGCGGGGTATTTGCCTGCATATCTACTAAAAACCAAAACCAGGAGTCACTTGAAGGGGCCTTAATTAAAGTTATAAATAGCCTGCCCAAGCAATACGAAATTCAAGGTTTAAACTTACAACTTACCTATAACATAGGGATTAGTAGCGCAGCCCACAGTGACGACTTTGAATACTGGACAAAACGGGGTTACTTGGCACTTAAAAAAGCTAAAAGTAATAACGATTTAGTAGTAAGCGCTTCTAACGGCAGTAATATATTAATGGATGTAGCATTAGCTGCTAAATTACAAAAAGCAATTAAAGACAACCAACTAGCGTTGTATTATCAGCCTCAAATAGGGTTGAACTTTAATCAAGTATGTGGCGCCGAAGCGCTGCTACGTTGGCCCGACCCGGCTTTTAAAGGCGTATCGATAGAAGAGCTGATCACCCTTGCTGAGCACACAGGTATTATTAACGAGCTTACCTTATGGGTTATTGAGCAAGCCTGTAAAGATATCCTCAAACTAACCGAGCAAGGCTATAACGATCACCCAATTAGCGTAAATTTAAGTGCTAAAAATCTGTCGATTAAAAACCTAGCCGAAAAAGTCGAAAACGTCCTTATAAAATACCAAGTTCCGGCGCAGCTTCTTAAGTTTGAATTAACGGAGTCAGCATTAGTCGAAAGCCACGAAGCGCTTATTTCATTGGTTAATGAGCTTTCTGATTTAGGGGTGCGCGTGGTCCTTGATGACTTTGGCACTGGCTATTCATCGCTAAGTTATTTGGTTAATTACCGCTTTACGGAGCTCAAAGTAGATAAATCGTTTGTATTTGATTTAACGAATAACACCGCCAATAAAGTGATTGTGCAAACCGCTATAGATATGGCACATAACCTAGGGCTATCTATAACCATGGAAGGCATAGAAACCCAAGATGTGCATCACTTATTAAAAGAAATGGGCGCCGACAGAGCGCAAGGTTACCTATACGCTAAGCCACTCCCCCTAGATGACTATTTGTATTTCTTAAAAAGCCAATACAGTTTAAAGATGTTAAACTCCACGTTTTAATATCAACATCTTTAGGGGCCAAGTAAAGATGCAAGGCACTTTGCGTAAATTAAAATCGAGCTTAACAGAGCCGGTTCAATATCATCTTCCTGTGGGCGACAACCTAGTCGACCTAAACGCACTCATTGGTAAAGAGTTAACGCTGACGTTTAGCGGTACCATTTTATGCTCAAACTGTGGCAAAAAAACCAAAAAGAGTTACTCGCAAGGCCACTGTTTTGTGTGCATGCGCAAGCTTGCCAGCTGCGATATGTGCATTATGAAACCAGAAACCTGCCATTACGATAAAGGCACCTGTCGCGAGCCGCAATGGGGCGAAGAAAACTGCATGATCCCGCATTATGTGTATTTAGCCAATACCTCTGGGCTTAAAGTAGGCATTACTCGCCATACGCAAATACCGACACGTTGGGTTGATCAAGGCGCCACTCAAGCACTGCCTATTTTTAAAGTACAAACACGTTTGCAATCAGGTTTAGTTGAGGTGGCATTGGCCGAGTTTATTGCCGATAAAACCAATTGGCGTAACATGCTAAAGGGCCAAAACGAAGCCATTGATCTTAAAGCCGCCGCGACAGAGCTGATCCCGCAAATTAGCGATAAATTAAACGAGCTAAGCGAGTTATTTGGTGCCACAGCCATAGAGCAACTTGATGAAGACGTGGTTGATTTAAACTTTCCGGTAACAGAGTACCCCACTAAAATTAGCTCGTTTAATTTTGATAAAAACCCAGTAGTAAGCGGCGTGCTGCAAGGTATAAAAGGTCAGTACTTAATTTTTGATACTGGCGTTATTAATGTGCGTAAATTTACCTCATACGAGGTAACAGTAGGGTAACTATGCTAAACAGCTTTCCACAGTTATTAATTGTTTATAATGAGCTTGAAATAGCGCACGATAAACAAGAACAAGAAGCGTGTTTGCACAGCGTTACGCAAAGTGAGCTTAGTAATGTGCGCGTGTTAAACAAGCAAGGTGAGTACGTTGACCTGCAAGGCGCTGCATGCGCCCCTCTTTCACAGGAGCAGCTAGCACAACTGGTCACCACTTATTTATTAAATGAAGGGCAATGCTGCCTTGGCAAAATTAAAACCCTTAATACCAAGCAGGCGTTTGATTTACTAGGTTTATAACCCTTTAGTTATACCAATTCGCTTAATTAAGTATTATTGCGGATTGGTATTAGTACTCACTAAGCACTTTTATATGCGCTACAGCACTTCTTCCTAATGCTGATAGCGCATAGCCCCCCTCAAGGTAAGATATAACACCTTTGCAGCCACTCTCTTTTGCAACGTCGCATAATTGCTCTGTAAGCCAGCTGTAGTCATCTTCTACAAACTTTAAACTTGCCATGTCATCTTCTAGGTGGGCATCAAACCCTGCACTGATAAATAACAGCTCTGGCTTAAAGGCTTTTAATTTTGGCAACCATTGGGTATTAAACACTTCTTTTAAATCATCGCCACTGCTGGCAATTGGCAAAGGGGAATTAACTACGTGGCTGTTATTTTTTACGGCTGTGTTTGGGTAAAATGGGTATTGAAATAACGAACAAAGTAATACGTTTTCATCGTTTATAAATATGTCTTGGGTGCCATTACCATGGTGTACGTCAAAATCAGCTATTGCTATACGCTTAATGCCTTTGCTTTGAGCATACTTAACTGCTATTGCTAAATTATTAAATACACAAAACCCAGAAGAAGCGTGTGCATTGGCATGATGCCCTGGCGGGCGTACAGCGCAAAACGCCGCATCGAGTTTATCTGCGAGTATTTCATCTACAGCCAACAACCCTGCTCCTACGGCCCGCTCTACCGCTTTAAACGAATCAGGGCAAAGCCAGGTGTCGCCATCAAGGTTATGTAGCCCCTGCTCAGGAACTAAGCGCTCCACAAGGTTAACTAATGACTCATCATGGGCTAATAAGTAATGCTCACGCTGCGCTTTAGGCGCTTGTAGATGCGTTAAGCCAATATCTACCCCACTTGCCAAAAGTCTATCTGCAATAGCGTCTAGGCGCTCTGGGCACTCAGGATGATCGTCAATCATTTTATGTTTACGGCAATGAGGATGTGAAATAACTGCAGTACGCATAAACGCTCCTTTAATGTGAGTGCTTAATATAACAAAGCCACCTTACGGTGGCTTTGCGACTTTGGTGTATAGCATCACTACTTAGCTTTTAAATTAAGGTTTCTAAAATCAAAACTAAAGTCTGTTACCGCTGTTGATACCGCACGCATTTTTGCGCTATTAACACGGTTGTTTGCGCCCATATCAAAACGAATAAACGCATCGGCCTCGAGTAGCTTTTCATCCCACTTAACAATAAACGTATTACCTGTGTAATGCTCAAGCGTGCCTTTTAAGCGTTTGGTATGGGTAAAATCAATACGTAGTTTGCCATCTAGTTGCTCAATAATTACATCGCCGTACCAATCGTCATGTAACGTGCCGGTGTAATTTATATTAGGTAACTGTGGCTGGTAATCTGCTGGGGTGTCGGGTTTTGCATTGGCGTAGGCTTTTTGTTTACTCGCAAAATGTTTTTTAGCCAACTCTTCAACCCAGTCTTTATCTTCAAGTTCAAGGGCATCTTCAAGCACTTCGTGGGTTACTGCCGAAAGTGCACTAAATGCTTGCTGATTAGATAAAATAACAATGCCGAGCTTTTTCTCAGGCAATAATGTAACTTGCGACACCATACCTAAAATGCCCCCGCCATGGCCTAGCTTTTTAAAGCCGTGGTAATCTTCAATGCTCCAACCTAGCCCATAGCCTCTAAATTGCTGATGATAGGCCTCATACGCACTTTTAGAAGCCATAGAGGTAATATGCGGGTGCCACATTTGCGCTTGCTGTTTTTCACTAAATAGTTGCTCGCCGCTTGGCATTTTTCCGCCAGCTAACTGCGTTAGTAACCATTGGCTCATATCGTTTACGCTTGATGCAATAGCCCCTGCGCCTCTAAAGTCTTCTAGGTAGTTAACAAAAAAAGGATTGAGCTTACCATCCATTGGTATGTGGCCAATTGCCCAGTTTTTATTGCTTTTTGGAATACGCGAAAAGCCCGCGCGCGAGTTATCCATGTGCAAAGGCTGTAATATATTTTTTTCGATGTAATCGTTCCAGCTCATACCTGATACACGTGCCACCACTTCGCCTGCGGTTACAAACATTAAGTTGTTATAGGCATACTGGCTGCGAAAGCTGCTGGCTGGCTTTAAATACTGTAGGCCGGCTAAAATATCCTCTATAGATTTATCAGTACTTGGCCAAATCATTAAATCGCCCTGCCCAAGCCCTAAGCCACTGCGATGGCTTAATAAATCACGAACACGCATTTCGCGGGTGACGTAGGAGTCGTACAACCTAAACTCAGGTAAGTGGTCAATTACCCTGTCATCCCAGCTTAACTTACCTTCATCAACCAACTTAGCCAGCGCTGCACTGGTAAACGCTTTTGTGTTTGAGGCAATACCAAAAAGTGTGTCTTTGTTCACTTTTGCATTTGTATTGAGGTTGCTTGTCCCAAACCCTTTAGCAAATACAACTTTATCGTCTTGCACAACCGCTACCGCCATACCCGGTACGTCAAAGCGTGCCATTGAGGTGTTAATGACCTCTTCTAAGTCCGTGGTATTAATTTGTGCCCAACTATTAAAAGTGGCACTGGCAAGCAACGCTAAACTGGCTAATTTAGTGAGTTTCATGGTTATCCTTATTATTTTTGGTGCACTGCAAATTCAATATCAGCACGCTCTTTATTTGTATCGGGCTTATGCGGCCGATTAAGTATTGCATCACTGTATTCTTTTGGTACGCCCGCCTCAAGCGCCCCGCGATGAACGTGCTGAATATACCAGTCGTATGGCAGTACATCGTTATCGTGGGTGTTAGCAATATAGCAATGGGCCTCTATTTGCTCACCATCTAACAAAGTGGGCTTAATAGCCACGCAATCGTAGCCTGGGCCTTCTATGGTATCTAAAATTGCTTTTTCGGCTTCATCAAGTTCATACACCACGCCATATACCAAGGCGTTTTTGTCATCACTTTTTTGAATACTGCACTTGCCCGAGCCATCTTTAAATAACATATTAAACGTAAGCTCGTAGCCTTTTAGTACAGCTGTGCCAACTCGCTTTGCTTTTGGCAAACGCGCA
Organism: Pseudoalteromonas sp. Angola-30; assembly: GCF_028599215.1. Classification (NCBI taxonomy): domain Bacteria; kingdom Pseudomonadati; phylum Pseudomonadota; class Gammaproteobacteria; order Alteromonadales; family Pseudoalteromonadaceae; genus Pseudoalteromonas; species Pseudoalteromonas sp. Angola-30. The sequence continues at coordinate 12,766 of NZ_JAQREI010000020.1, read as the reverse complement.
AGCAAGCGGTTAGAGGACATATTCGATCCAAACGAAAAATTATAAATAGGCATGACTTCTCCCTAGGGTTAAATTACTACACGAATGGCTAAAGCAATTAAAATAACACCTATACCCCGGTCAAACCAATAGCCGCTTTTTTGAAAAAACGCCCGTACACTGGGGTTTGACAATACTAAAGAAAGCATAGAAAACCACACCCACGTTGCCAAAGCCATATAAACCCCATACACAATTTGCACGCTAGTTGGTGTAGTTACACTAATAACTAAGGTAAATAACGACATAAAAAAGAGAGTGGCTTTAGGATTAAGCGCGTTGGTTAAAAAGCCACGCCTAAATGCATGCCATACGCTTTCTTGTGGGGTAGCTTTGTTTTCTATGTTGTCTGTTTTATTTACCGGTGGTTTGGCAGCCCTTAATGCTTGTACGCCTAAATAGGCTAAATACGCCCCCGCAACATACTTTAATGCCATAAATAAATTAGGCGATTGCGTTAAAATTAGGGCTACCCCTAATACGCAATATCCTACGTGTAATAAAATAGCAGCGCCCACGCCAGCGCTTGTCCATAGGGCGTTACGCCTGCCCTGCTGTATACTTTGTTTGAGCACCACGGCAAAGTCGGGGCCTGGGCTGGCTACTGCAAAAAAGTGGGCGATGGCAATCAGTAAAAATTCGTCTAAGTAGTTCACAAGTATCCGGTTTAAGTTGGTGCATAGGCAAGCAATAGCGGATTAGCAGAGTTATCAACTAATGCTTTGATCTCTTTTTGGGCTTTTTTAAATTGGCTGCGCAAATGTGGCTTTAAATGTTTTTTAGAGTCACGATCGTTTTTAAAATAACTAATCAGCGCGTGCATAAATACGGTATGAGTTTCGCTGAGCTTCGCTTCACGATTAGCATAAGGGTTATAGCACGAGCCACACCCGCCTTTAAATTGATACACAGTGTTGCTCATCATTACCCCAAACCCTAAAAAACAGGCCAGCGCATCTGCCGCTTGTGGCAAGTAGTCTTTACCGCCTGGCGGTAACACCCCAACATGATGAATTAATACAGTAGCCAGCGTGCCGGCAAAGCTGGCTACTAAATCTTGCGGCTGATTAATTTGATTAGGATTAAACGAGACATTAATCGTATGGCTTGGCGGTACAATAAGTTGGCTTTGCTCTCCGCGTAAGTGTTCAGCAAATTCAAAATGCGGAAATACTTGCGGCTGTAACTGCTGTGGCGCAACTAATTGTATTGGCCACGCACTCATACCTGCGTAATCACGTACTCGTACAAATACCTTAGTGGCCATTTCCTCAATACTCGATACCGAATCAGGAAAATGCGCCACCGTTGGCAATATTATTTGCGTGTGCTTGGTAAAAAATGCGGCATCAAAGTGCTCTACCGCCCAAATAAAGGTATCAATTAGCCACTGCTGCTCGGCTTGTTCTAGCAGCGGCTTTGATTTAAATAACGCTAACATAGTGTGCTCTTATTTTTGTTCAAGTGCCCAGTTCCAAGCTTGTGTATTGTATAAAGGCACAGTTGAAAGTGCGTGGTGGTGGCTGCCGCTCGACTCTTTAGTCGAGTACGATAAGTACAGTAATGTGCGGTTTTGTGCATCGTAAATACGGCGTACTTTTAGCGATTTAAATAAAATACTTTTTGATGACTTAAACACCACTTCGCCCGACTTACTGCGATCTATTGCTTGTAACATATCGGCTGTAATTGGCCCAGTTTGACGACACGCAATAGACATATCAGAGGGATCTGAAAAATCTAAGTCGGCCTCAATATGGCTAATATGGCACGTAACCCCTTTTACTAGCGGATCTTGCTGCGAATTTACCACTACATCTTTAGTAGTAAACAGCCCTAAGCTCACCGATGCAACATCATCTGAGCAGGCACTTAAGGTAACCACTGCACTTAATAGCACAGCTAAACGTTTAAAGCGGTGTGGAAATTTCATATTAATCCTTAATTTTGCTTTATAAGCGAAGGTTCACGTGACTGTTTTTATACTACCATCAAAAATTAATACAACTAAATTTAGGCCATTGAGGGGTTAGCGCACAGTTCAGGCTTTGGTACAATTATACGTACGCCCACGTAGTAACTCATAATAGGAAACGCGTAAATGCCGCACATTATTATTGAACACTCTGAAGATCTTCCTGTATTACCGCAAGTACTTGTTGAAAAAGTGCACAACGCGACTTTTCAAAGTGGTTTGTTTGACTTAGAAACCATTAAAACCCGCGCTATTGCTTATCAGCAATACCAACTAGGTGAAGGAAAAGAAGGGTTTATTCATATTGCGGCGCATATCATGGCCGGGCGCTCTATTGAACAAAAGCAAATGTTAAGCGAGAGCTTGCTTGAGTGCTTAAAAACTTATTGCCGAGATTCTGACAGCTTAAGCGTTAATATTTACGACATTCAACACGAAATTTACCGTAAAAATTAACCCGTTTAAAAACGCGTTTTTTTAACCTAAGCTTTGGATAATAAACCTCTTAACCAAAGCTTAGATTAACTAAGTTACAACGCGTTTTTTAGCTTAATGTTGTAACTTTTTAGAGTGTAAACTTACCCAGTAAGTCTTTTAATATATTCGACTCTTCATTTAGCCCATTGCATAGCTGCTCTGAGGTTTTCATATTTTGTTTTGTTTGCTCAGCAGAATCAGAAATCATCACCACATTTTGACTAATTTCTGAGGTAGCCAACGTTTGCTCGCGGGTGGCTGTAGCCACTGAGCTATTTAGCTCACTTAGCGTAACAATTTCTTGAGATATACCCGTTAAGGTACTCCCTGTTACTTTTAAACGTTCGGCGTTTTCTAGGGTATTTTTACTGCCAAGCTCTATAGCCGACACCGTACTTGAAGCCTTAGAATTTAACGTGTCTATCATTTCGTTAATTTGCTCGGTCGACTCTGCAGTACGCATAGCAAGGGTTCTTACTTCATCGGCTACAACGGCAAAACCACGACCGTGTTCGCCTGCCCGCGCAGCTTCTATGGCAGCATTGAGTGCCAGTAAGTTAGTTTGCTCCGATATTGCTTTAATAACATCAAGCACCTGCGTAATTGACTTTATCTCACCTGAAAGCTCAGTTACCGAGGCAACCGAGGTAGCCATGGCGTTTTCTAGCTGCTCCATTTGCTTTATCGTGCTATTTACAAACTCTACTCCTTTATGAGTCGCTTCTTCTGTTGAAGTCGCAATGTCAGAGGCGTTACTGGCACTGTTTGAAATGTCTTGTACGGTTACTTCCATTTCGTTAACGGCTGCCGCCACCGTTTGCGTGCTAGATGATTGTACCTCGGCCAAGTTAGCCGCGCCCTGTACTTGTACTAACACATTTTCTGAAATGCTTTTAACATGGTTTGCTGAGTCCGACACTTGCTTAAACATGCCATGTAACTGCTCTAAAAATAAATTAAAGTTAGCGGCAAGTTCTGATATTTCGTTGTTATCGTTAGTAGGCAGCCTTACGGTTAAATCGCCATCTTTTTTAGTTAACGCGCTCACTGCAGCAGTTATGTTTTCAATAGGTTTAAATATTTGCGACACTAAAACTCTGGCCAGAGCAAAACCAATAATGGCAATGATTACACCAAATAATAAATTGCTATTAATGGCACTATTTATTGGCCCGTATAACTGCTGCTCGGGCACTTCTGCCACTAAATGCCAACCTAATGACTCAATAGGCGTACTCGACACAACATAATCTTCACCTGCCATTGTTTTACTAATAATGGCGCCATTTTTAATATCGTTAATATTAATTTTTTGACCCATTTTACTTCTGTCACTGTGAAGCATTACCTCACCTTCATCAGAGACCAAATACACCACACCGGCTTCGCCAATACGGTATTCGTTAATTAAGTTGATCATAGAATCGAGCGAGCGCCCCACGCCGGTAATGGCGGTACGCTCGCCGTTAATTTGCAGTGCATAGTTAATAAAAACTACCATGCTATTTGTGGTTTTATCTATATCCAGTGCTATTTCAAAGGGTCTTTTAGAGGATAAAAACTGATCAAACCATACATCTTCGCTTCTATCTATCTGTCTAGATATGCCAATATCGGTGTAATAGTTGTTGGTATTTTTGGAAATTATATAAGCAATAACTGCGTTGTTATCTTTTTTAATACTGGCTAAATAATTAATATAATCGGTTCTTGCTTGCTCACTCTCACCGTTACTTAGCCACTGTTTAACAAAGCTGTTTTGCGCAATTTCTTTGGCAACAATTATAGGAATGGCAAGTTCGAGTTCAATTTTGCTTTTTACTTCACTCAGTGCGGTGGGTAAATCAACCTTTGCGAGCTTTTCATCGGTATGATTTTGAATACTATTTGAAAATAAAAATGTAGAAACCGCTAACGGCACAACAATAGCCAAAATAAGACTAATATAAACTTTTTGTTTAAGTAACATACGATACCTGTAAATGGATAAAGGACTTAACAAACAATTGCTTAGAATAAATATAGGATCGGCTGAGCAATAAGCCCAATAATTAGAAAATAGAACATAAAAGAAGAGCGTGTATTTTAATTTAATCCACCACAGGAAAGCGAATTAAATTTTAAAGGCGCAAGGCTAGCAACACTAACCTCGCGTAAGGTGCACTAGGGTGAATCGGGCCACTCTTGCTCGTTAATTATCCCTTGCGCAATCAGGTTTTTTCTTAATTGGCTAATAGTGTGTTTTAACTCGTCACGAATAAGCCTAATGGCAGGCGTTATAAGCTGGCGGCTAGGCAGTACTAACCACATTTCAGTGAGGGGGATTTTGTAATCGGGCATTAACCTTTTTAGCCTGCCAGCTAATAAATCTTCAGCTACATCAATGGCCGATTTTTTGGCTATCCCGGTGCCATCAACACACCAACGCCTTACTATATCGCCATCGTTAACGGCGCGGTCGCTGCTCATTTTAACCTTGTATTTTTGGTTATCGTTATACAGCTCCCACCCATCATGCACTACCTCGTAGAGCTTATATAAAAGGGCATTATGATTCAGTAGGTCATCTGGCGTTAACGGCTCACCGTGCTTTTTAATGTAATCTGGCGAGGCGCATAGCACGTGTGCTATGTTACAAATTTTAAAGCCGTATAAATTTAGCTCCTGTGCGGCCTCTTTAGTTAAGGCGCGCAGCGCAACATCAATTCCATCACGGTAAAAATCAGCGCGGCTGTCGCTTGCTTGTAAGCGCAGCGTCACTTCACTGTGTTTATCCATAATATTATTTAGCAATACCCGCATAAGGTTGCGCCCCATTTCCGATGACACTGCTATTCGCACTTCACCACTAATAGATTGCTGCTCCTCATGAATAAGCACTTGCCCTTGTTGCAATAAATCGAGAGCCTGCTGACACAGAGGTAAATACCGTTCCCCTTCGGGCGTGAGGCGAATTTGCCTTGTTGTGCGTACAAATATTTGTGCCCCAAGCGCCTGCTCTATTCGCTTTAATGAGACACTTGCAGCCGATGAGCTCATATCTAATTGATTTGCAGCAGCTGTAATTGATTGCAGCTCAGCCACTTTGAGTAATACTTGTAAATCAGCTATTTTCATCAAACCCTCTTATTGCATAAACCAGCATGCGTAACTATAGCGTTATTATCCACGTTTTTGCGAAAGTGTATTTAACTTATGCCCATTTATTGACTGAATTTTAAGCCGTACTATAGCGCTATACCAACTTAACGGAGCTTTTAAATGAAATTTTTACTAAACGCATCAACTCTTGCACTGGTTGCAACACTTATATCAACGCCAGCCTCTGCAGAGCAAAGCACATCACAAGTTGTTGCTGCAAGCAATATTGACTGGGGTTACTTAAACCCGCTACGTGGTGATAAAAGCCCTGGCGCTGCAGATTTATGGGGAAACCGCACAACCGACACTGCAACAGGCATGTTAGTACGCTTTAAAAAAGGCTTTGAATCTCCGCCGCACATTCACAACATTACCTACCGCGGTATCGTTATTGAAGGGCAAATGCATAATGACGACCCAACAGCCGAAAAAATGTGGATGCCAGCGGGTTCGTTTTGGACACAACCTGCAGGTGAAAACCACACCACTGCAGCCAATGCTGAAACAAACTTAATTTACTTAGAAATCGACTCAGGGCCGTACTTAGTTAAACCAACTAATGCCCAGTTTGATAATGGTGAGCGCCCGTTAAACCTACATGCAGACAACATAGTATGGTTAAACAGCAGCGATTTAAACGACATTAACGCCCAAGGCGTGCAAACCACCTACCTTTGGGGAAGTACAGCCGATATGAACGGCTCAATGATTAAACTTCCTGCCGGCTTTAAAGGTGAAATAAAAACAGATGCAAGCGAATTTCGTGCTGTTGTTATAGCCGGCGCCGTAGAGTACAACTCAAGCGAGCAAGATAAAGCGCAAAACCTAAGCGCAGGCAGCTATGTAGAATCAACCGGTAACTTTACCCACACGATTGAGAACACTAGCGACAAAACAGCCACTATTTACATTCGTACTAACAGTAAGTACCAAGTAGATTAATTGGTTAAAGCCTCTAGCAAGCCATTGCTAGAGGCTACTTATTCACCTATTTAAATCTTTATATGCAAATCCAGCCATCGCCTTTCGATATTAAAATACAAGCATAAAAGAAACACTGAGTGTTAAAAAATACGAAAAAGAGGTAATCGAAAAGTCTCGTGCCTACACTCCAGCCAAGCTCACGCAATCAGTGAACAGCAAACTAGAAAAAATAACTTATCTACACAAATAGCCCACGCAGCAGGGTTAAAGCCCATGAACTTTTAACAATTGCCAAAGTATTAGAGCGTAAAGCAGACAAGCGCCCTACACTAGATAGTAAATGGCTTGGTCGAGAAGGTAGTATTTATACAGTAAAAGGTAAAGGCCTCAGGCATAGCTACGCACAAGAAAGAATGGATGAGCTAAAAAAATTAGGCTTGGGTAGAGCAACAGCTCTCGAAACTGTGTCACAAGAGCTCGGTCATTTCAGGGCTGAAATTACTGAAGTTTATTTGAGGTAACTATTCTTTTAGTTTGTATATTTCATTTAGTTAAAATCTTATTCTATCTTAAGTTATTTGAGGTCATCGAATTGTATACAGGCATCATGAACAAATCTTAAGATGATCACCTCACAGAACAAAAAGCTCGTCTCTAACTCAAATTGAAACAGGGGCATCATTTTGCTCAGGATCCAATGAGAAATGATCAAAAGGATATCGCCTAAACCTTTTTAACATATCATACGTAAATTCATTTGAGCTTATTACTGCGTCTAGCCCCTCTTGATCATAAGTATCATTTAGGAGCATAACTTTTTCTACCTCACCTATTGGCTGGATAATTAGCTCTTCAAATTGAGAGCTTAGTTCAATTATATTAACCTCATCATTTAATTTAGCCGCGTTTACTACACATATAATACCTAACGCATATGTTTCATTTTCTTTTAATTCTTCAAAGCTATTAAGTTCTATGAAAATCCCTTCAAAATAGTGTGCGTACTGTTTAACCCATTTTTGAAATTTATTATCTCTAAGTGCGTTACCAATACGATTTACTAATTCTTCAGGAAGAGCCAGACGATTATATTGCGCAACCTTCCATCTAAGTAGCGAATTGAGAGAATCAAGTAATAATTTTGAAGTTGGTTTGGTATGCAAAAGGAGTGCTCTATTGAAAGACACAGCGCCATTCATGTTAATATCAAACTTACTTTTATCATGTACAAGAACCATTTTCCTTGGATCTATGATTTTAGCATTTGAGTTTTTAGCCTTTGGGTTAAGAAAACAGACCTGTGCTTCTACATTAGGTAATACTTCAAAGTCACCATATACAACATCACAGCTCATGCTAATAATAATAATATGAGCAACTGGATTATCGGGTAGCTCAGGGATAGGAATCCCGTGTTCATTTGCTGCTGCCAATAACTGTTGGCAGCTAATTACACTTCCTTGTCTCCATTCTAGTTCCAGAAGTATCTGTCTTGAATCGGTAGGATTATCCATTAATAAACACTTCTCCCGACAGTGAATTAATGTCATTCATCGAAGAGATTGGTTTATTTGACCTCTCTAAGCCTTTTTCATTTTGGTTAGCAAGAATTCTTGCATGCTCAACTATTCTGGGACGATCTAAATTATCCTGAGTAAGTAATTCTATGTATGATTTTCCGTCTAATATGACACTTTTAGCTTTGCGACCAAAAGGCTTAGAGCTGAAGTTAGAGATCTCTTGAGCAATTGAAAATACCTCCTGCAGCCTTTTAAAAGTTGCATCTCCTTTTATATCTCCACCTTTTTTCCAGTTATATACTGTAGCTCTTTTAACTCCAATGACTTGCTCTAAATCAGAAACACTAACACCAAGAGAGGAAAATATTGTATGTAACATATCTGTTGTTGAAATTGGTTTTATATTTTTATTCTCTTGATAGCTTAATGGCTTTAAATTAGAAATTGTTACTACCGATACATCACCACTTCTCAATGCAGTAAATCTAGTAGTATCAGGCTGTTGTGAATCCCAACCATTAAGTAAAATTTGCTTATTCTCGGCTACTTGAGCGTTTGCACTTGCGGCTGTTGCAGCTGTTAAAATTAGTACGCCAGCTTTAACTAAGGTACTACTTCTACTTGATGAACTAATAGCAAATGAATTCATAAAACTTCTCCTATTTCCCTTTTATTCCAAACCTTTTCCGCATGAGCGCTTAATATGCCCCAGAAGATATCCGCACTATCTCCGTGCAATAATTGTAAAGATTTGTTTATCGTTTCGATAGACAGCCCCATCACCTCTTTTTCGTTGGGCAGCCATGAATGATCAACATCTAAAAGTGCATACTTACTGGGAGATGCAGTTTTCCAAATATCTTTAATGTTAACTGAGACACTTACTGGAGGGGGATCCTGTATATCACGAGGGAAAAGCTCAATGGTTCCGTTATCAGGAAGCCTTTCTTCCAGTTCAACTCTAATAATTCCATGATCTGTTTGCCTTTGCTGCCTAAAAGTATTCAGAGTACTTAACTGACTGGCTCTGTGTGTATGTGAAATCCACTCTTCACTTATGTAATCTGTATATTGTTCGTCTTGCTGAGGTAGAAAAACATCAGTATATCGAAGCCCCATTCGACGCATCCCAGCGTTTTTTGCTTGCGGGAAGCTATTGAAAAAGGCTTCAATTATTAGTGTCCAAAAATCTTTAAACTCATCAAAGTGCTTGTAATCAGTTGTTCGAAAACATAAAGACTCTGTAGTTAGAATTACACTTTTATTGCGCTGCAAACTCAGAAAGTCAAAACGTTGATTCTTATGAGTCTTAAACTCAAGATGCCCTTCGGTAGTTGGTTGAGCTTCAACTTGATTAAGTTCTGATTCATGAAAAATTGATAGTCCAAGATCAAAAAGAGAACTTTTAAAATCCTCTAAACCTTGCTCTATTTTTTTCTTCGGGATAGTCGTGAATCTCAAATCGACCAAAGCCATTACTAATGGAGAATGCTCCAAAATAAACTTATTCATACGCTACAACTAAATTGACAGTGAATTTTACAGTTAAATATACACCTTATTATACACTTTACCAATAGATCTATATAAAGTGTTAACTATTTCGTTCTTATTATATAGAAATAAAAAGTAGCGCAGAGGTAGCACAGGGTAATTTCTGTTAGTAGGTATTTACTTGGAAAGCTTTGAAAAGTGGTGGCCCCTCCCAGACTCGAACTGGGGACCTAACGATTATGAGTCGTGTGCTCTAACCAACTGAGCTAAGGGGCCAACTTTGTATAACTACGAGGTAGTTAATTTTTGAAGCGTTTAGCCACTGAGCGACTAAAGCGGGTTGCAGTATAAAAAGTTTTTTAAGGCTTGTCACTAGCAAAAACCTTTATTTTAACAATCAGTAAGCTGACTGCTTAAATAGTAATCTTTTTGCATGCGAATAGGCAGGAAATAACAGAAAAATAAACACAGAAGTATGTAAGCCGCTTTTTTACAATTTTAATAACTATAAAAAAGTGGCCGGCTCACATTGAACACACCACACATTATTTTTTAGCAATAATGTAGATAGCGTGAATTAAACCAGGGAAGTAACCCAGTAAAGTTAGTAAAATATTTAGCCAAAAATGCATACCTAAACCAACTTGTAAAAATACACCCAGTGGCGGTAATAAAATCGACAGTATTATACGAATGATATCCATGATGTAGCTCCTTTAAAAATGACAAGCAAAAAGCCCAGCTAAGCTGGGCTTTTTAGTATAGTGTATTATTCAGCAACAATAGTTAGTTCATCTACTACGTCACGAACATCTTCAGCATTTTTAGCAATTTTTACTGCTAACTGCTTTTCAGCTTCTGTTTCAACAGAACCTTTAAGTTTTACTATACCGTTGTCGGTATCAACGTCGATATCTGTACCGTCAACTTCTGAGTCAAATAAGAAACGTGTAGTAATTACTGTGGTGATTTTAGCGTCAGTTAAGTCGTTATCATCATCATCCATAGTGTCACGATCTTTGTCGTCCATATCCATGTTTTTCACAACAGTTAGGTTGTTTTCTACATCAGATACGCCATCTAGGCTAATTACAAGTTCTTCAGCTAGCTCTTTATCAAGGTCGCTGTTTACTTTACCTGTAAGTACTACCTTGCCATTTTTTACATCAGTGTTAATGTCAAAGTTGTTTAGATTAGTGTTCATAAGAAGCACTGTTTCTGCCTTACCATCAATCCAAGCATCTTTACTTTCATTTTCCCAAGTGCCCGCTTGAGCACCCATAGCTGTAGTACCTAGAACTAAAGCCGCAATCATAGATTTGTTGAATGTTTTCATAATCTTTCTCCTTTTGATTAAAGACACTTTTATATATGCGAGCTTTAGGCCAACTTTATTAACTCTTTAAATTCATGGAGTTAGCTATTTTATTAGGTATAAATAAAAATACCTCCGAGTAAACATTTACAGGCTATTAGGTAAAACTTTCTTAAGTGGTGAAAATAACGATTATATTGCTGTTTTGGTTAATCTATCGTTAATATAATAAATTAAGCGGATTTATTAAATAATAAGCCATTGATATATAAATAGTTAAGTTTTGGTACACCACTTGCTATGTACAGTGGTAACTCATATAAAAAGGATTATTCCCATGTCTGTAAAAATTGAAGACCGCCCAATAGAGCAAGTTCGCGAACAAGTGATAGATCAACTTATTTATAACTACAGCCATGGCGTTATTTCAGCTGAAGCCTTTGAAAGGCGCTTAGACAGTGCAATGGAAGCAACCGATAATATCGCGTTACTTAATTTAGTAGAGGATTTAACCCTTACTACGGATACCCAGTACAGTGCTCAAAAGCAAACGCAATTTGCCCCTAACTACAGCGCCCAACAAGCGGATGAAGAAAACTTAACACTGCGAAGCATTTTAGGCTCAAGCGAGCGTAGCGGCCAATGGGTGGTGCCTAAAGATATTTATATTCAAAACTATATGGGGTCGATTGTTTTAGATTTTACTGATGCCATTTTTGCCCACCAACATGTTACCGTGCATGTAAATTGTATTTTTGGCAGCGAAGAAATTTACGTACCAGAGCACGTCAATGTAGTTTCTAAAATGTTTTGTATATTAGGTAGTTTTGAAAACAAAACGGTGTCGCTTAATAAGCGCCAAGGCCCCACAATTAACCTAGAAGGTAAAACAGTTTTAGGTTCGGTGGAAGTAAAAGTTAAACGCACCATTAAAGAAAAGTTTGTGAGTTTTGCTAATGATTTAAAGGCCCAGCTTGGGGTGAGTAATAAATAATACGGGTAAAAACACAATGGGTAGAAAAGCCATATTATGCGCTTTTCTACACCGTTAGTTACTGCCTATTTTATAAGTCGTTATTACGCTCGCTTGGAATGTCACTCATATACTGCACAAACTCAACCTCGAACCCTGCTGGGTCTAAGTAATATACGTTTTTTCTAAATGGGTTTTCTGCACCCTCTTTATCAATGCTAAATCCGGCGTGTTTTAAGCGCTGTATAACAGCGTCTAGGTTGTTTGTAACGTAGGCAAAGTGAGCCAGCCCGACTTGATGCCCTGCCAAATCTCTGTTTTTATGCTCGCCATTATCGCTTATAGCAATGTAATGGTTATCGTCGCCAAAATGTACCCAGCGCTTAGGTTTGCCATACCAGGTGTTATGCCCTTCACTTCTAATAGACCAGTAAGGAAAGGCTGCCTGGTAAAATTTAAGCATGGCATTTATATCGTTTACTACTAAATGTACGTGTTCTAATTTCATTATTATTTACCCTAGTTGATTGCTTAAACACAAGATAAAACCTCAAGCTAACTTTAGGTAAAGCACTTTTTTTATTTTTTAGTATTATTGGCGTGTATTGCCCTTGTAAGATTAATTTTTACAACAGTATGTTTGCTATAAGGACACGGAAGCTTTGCCTACATGGATGTAGGTAAGGGGCGTGAGCAGGACGCGGAAGCTTTGCCTACATGGATGTAGGTAAGGAGCGTGAGCAGGACGCGGAAGCTTTGCCTACATGGATGTAGGTAAGGAGCGTGAGCAGGACGCGGAAGCTTTGCCTACATGGATGTAGGTAAGGAGCGTGAGCAGGACGCGGAAGCTTTGCCTACATGGATGTAGGTAAGGAGCGTGAGCAGGACGCGGAAGCTTTGCCTACATG